>JAUVQB010000284.1 GCA_030598385.1 Alphaproteobacteria bacterium
TCCGGACGATCGCGATGACGGTGCGCACGATCGTGGCGATGACGCTGAGAACGAATTGGCAAATCAGCACGACCAACCCCTCAGAAGTCTGGTGCGGCCTATCCGTACGGCGATCACGGTGTTGGCGGGACCTTTTTTTGGCGATTTTCGATTATGTTTGGCCGACAGCCACCTATGATCGCATCGCAATCCAGATTATCTCTGTAAAAGAGCACAACCGTTCAGAATTTTCAACTGTTTTGCGCCGGATGACGGCTTCGGGTCGAAAGTGAGCCTCACTGCCGGGTTCTTCGAGTGTCCGCTCTCAGATCCGAAACCGGCCACTTAGGCAGCGGCCCGATCGGCCGTTCTTGGCCGAAGGCTGCCGTTGCGCTCCGGTGCGACGGCGGAATGCCCCCGGGACCTTCGGGGCTCAGGACGCGAACTGTTCCTGGAGGACGCGCTGTTCCAGGTTGTGCTCGGAATCGAACAGCAGGTTGAGCGCGATCCCCCGGGCTTCCGAGACCTCGACCCGCAGCACGTCCCGGACCTCGACGGAATCCGCCGTCGCCCCGGTGGGCCGCTTCTCGGGGTCGAGCACCTCGAAGCTCACCGTCGCGGTGTTCGGCAACAGGGCGCCGCGCCAGCGCCGCGGCCGAAAGGTGCTGATCGGCGTGAGCGCCAAGAGCTGGGCCCCCAGCGGAACGATCGGACCATGGGCCGAGAGGTTGTAGGCGGTGCTGCCGGCCGGCGTCGCCACCAGCACGCCGTCGCAGATTAGCTCCGGCAGCCGGGTGACGCCGTCGATGGCGATTCGCACATGGGCCGCTTGATGGGCCTGACGGAACAGCGAGACCTCGTTGATCGCCAGTTCCGAGAGCCGTTGACCGTCGGTCGTGGTCGCCGCCATTTGCAGGGGGTGCAGCGTGACCCGCTCGGCCGCGGCCAGGCGCTCGGCCAGACCCTCCTCGCCGAAGTCGTTCATCAAGAACCCGACCGTTCCGCAGTTCATCCCGAAGATGGCGACCTCGCGGTCGAGGGTCCCGCGGAGCGTCTCCAGCATGAAACCGTCGCCACCAAGGGCGACGATGATCTCGGCCTCGTCCGGATTCGTGGCCTGGTACATTTCCTGCAGCCTGGCGCGGGCGGCCTGGGCCTCGTCGGTCGCGGCGGCGACGAAGGCGAAGGTCGGGTAAGTCATCGGCGGCGCCCTCCAAGCCGTGGCTTGCCCATAGGCTCGCCATCGGGTTCGCCATCGGGTTCGCCTTCGGATAAGACGGAGTATAGCGCCTGACCCGCGGCGCGCCAGGTGCCGGCGTCTTGCGAAAAGGGGCAGCTTCGACCAGTCTCTCCGGGAGCGAAGCGAATAGCGGGAGGCGGAACATGAGCGCTCGGGCAATCCTCGCAGGCGTTGCGATGGCACTCACCTTGGGATTGGCTGTGCCGGAGGCTTTGGCCGAGGACCGCCATGCCGGCTATTACTATCCCACGCCCAACAGCGAGGAAGTTTACAAGGCCCGTGCCCGGCCCCTGCCGGAGGCCAGCCGCGGCCTGCGCATTGGCTTCGTGACCGGCGTCACCCAACAGCTCCTGGCGCGGCCTTTCGCGCCGACGGCGGCCATGTTCGCCAAGGGCGCGGAGGCCCAAAAGCTCATCATCGTGGCCCTGGAGGACGGGCGCATCGACACGATCTACCGGGCGCGTGCGCTGTTCGCCAACCTGACGGCGATCGCGCGCACCACCCCGATCTTGCAGGAGTACGGGGTCGAGGAGTTCTTCACCTTCTTCGATTTCGCCAAGATGCTGGGCTATACCCAGATCACCATTTCGAACGGCCGCGACTTCACCCACCAGGTGTTCCTGGAGTGAGCCTGAAAAAGGGCCGCAAAAGCGGCCCGTCTCTCCGGTCACATTCGGAAAGGTTCGGCGCCTAGCCGCCGGTGACGCTCATGTGGCAACCGGTCAGGCCGGCGCCGAGGCCCGGCGAAGCGGAAACCGCTCTACCCGCCCGTCACGCTCATGTGGCGGCCGACCGCGGGGCGGCTGTGGCGGCGGTCGATGACGAAGTCGTGGCCCTTGGGCTTGCGCGATATGGCCTCGCGGATGGCCGTGTCCAAGAGCGCGTCGTCGTCGCTCATGCGCAAGGGGGTGAGCAGGTCGGCGGCATCCTCCTGGCCCAGGCACATGTATAGCGTGCCGCTGCAGGTCAGGCGGACCCGGTTGCAGCTCTCGCAGAAGTTATGGGTGAGCGGCGTGATGAAGCCGATGCGCCTGCCGGTCTCACGCACTTGCACATAGCGGGCCGGGCCGCCGCTGCGGTAATCGATGTCCTCGAGGGTCCAGCGCTCGGCCAGCTTGGCGCGCACCATCGAGAGCGGCAGGTATTGCTCGACCCGGGTCTCGCCGCCCACGTCGCCCATCGGCATGACCTCGATGAAGGTGAGGTCGAAGCCCTCGTCGCCGCACCAGGAGACCAGGTGGTCGAACTCGTCGTCGTTCACCCCGCGCAGCGCCACGGCGTTGATCTTCACCGCCAGGCCGGCGGCCTTGGCGGCCGCGAGCCCGCCCATGACCTGGTCGAACTTGCCCCAGCGGGTGATCGCCTGGAACTTGTGGGGGTCGAGGGTGTCGATCGAGACGTTGACGCGCCGGACCCCGAGCCCGGCCAGCTCGTCGGCGTATTTCGCCAATTGGCTGCCGTTGGTGGTGAGGGTGAGCTCGTCCAGATCGCCGCTCTCGAGATGGCGCGACAGGCCGTGGAACAGGTTCATGATGTTGCGCCGGACCAGGGGCTCGCCGCCGGTCAGGCGCAGCTTGCGCACGCCCAGGCGCACGAAGGCGCCGCACAGGCGCTCGAGCTCCTCAAGGCTGAGGATCTCGGCCTTGGGCAGGAAGGTCATGTCCTCCGACATGCAGTAGACGCAGCGGAAGTCGCAGCGGTCGGTGACCGAGACACGCAGATAGGTGATCGCCCGCGCGAAAGGATCGACCAGATTGGACATGACGCCTCTTTACCCGCTTCAAAATGCGGCGGCGCCGGTTTGCGCCGCTTCTTGGTTCGTTATGCTCAGCGGAATATAAGGCTCCAGATCCGGTTTGTCGCCCCCAAGTTTTATGCGGGCTTGCTCGGGCGCTCCGGACCCGGTTCCACTCTCA
>JAUVQB010000050.1 GCA_030598385.1 Alphaproteobacteria bacterium
GAGGACGTCATGGCCTACGCCGAGAGGGCCAAGGATCAGGTCATCACGACGCCGAGCTACCGGCAGGTGACCGGCGGTATCGACAAGAAGGCGGCGGGCCGCTGGCGCCGCTACCGGGACGAACTCGCGCCCATACTTCCGCTGCTCCGGCCCCTCGTAGAGAACTTCGGCTACCCGGAAGACTGAGGAGCGCGGCCCCTCGAGTTACAGGCGCACGTGGTAAAGATAGCGCGTCATCGTCCTGTCCTCGATCGCCGGCAGGAAATCGTTCTTGGCCTCTCTCAGCCAGTTGTCGCAGATGAAGGCGTTACCCTCGGCGGCGAAGTCGGCGTGCAAGTCCGCTGCCGCCTCCTTGAGGCGCCGCCAGAAGGCCGCGTTGGAGGCCGTATAGTCCGCAGCCTCATAGGATAGCCCCAGTTTGGCCAGCGCCCGGGCCGGCATCGTCTTGTCGACCTCCAGGTTCTCCGGCGGATCGTCGCCCTCCAGCATCTCCAGCATGAAGATGGCGATTTGGCCGTCCGGCTTCAGCGCCCGCAACACCTGTGAGAGCGTGTCGGCAATATCGGCGACCCAATAGAGCGTGTCGATCGAGATGGCCGCGTCGAAGGAGCGCTCCGGCAGGTCGAGGGCGTTCATGTCGGCCTGCAGGAAGGTGAGGCGATCGCTCTTTCCGGCTGTGCGCGTCCGGGCCTCCGCGACCGCCGAGGCGGCGTAGTCGAGCCCGGTCACATGGGCGCCCGTCTGGTCGGAGATGTACTCCGCCAGGACGCCCGAGCCGCAGCCCAGATCGAGCACCCGGTCGCCGGCTTTGAGGTCGAGCCGATGCAGCAGGTCCGCCAGCGCGTCCATGTCGGCCATGCCTTCCTGGCACAAGTCCTTGCCGTAGACCCGTTCGCAGAATCTGGAATGGGTGGCGCTCGCGTGAGCGGCCGGGTAGAGGCGCTGGTAGTGGTACCAGTACATGTCCGGCCGCTCGCGGTGATAGGCCTCGGCCAAGGGCCGCCCCGTCTCGCTCAAGCGATAGCCCTCGGACGTGCCTCCGATCAGCCCTTTGTCGGCCAGGCTCGAAAAGGCCTCTGACCAATCTTCCAGATAGATCCAGTAGCGCTCGCCGCGCTTCTCGAGGGCTGCTCTATCGGTCGCCTCGGTATCCAGCACCGCCCCTTGAAGGGCGGCAAGCAACTGAATCTCCGCTTCGCTCAAGTCCATGGGGGTCCCCTCGCCCAGTCGCGTCCGTGGACCCCTTGTGCGAGGCCCGCCCTCTTCTAGCACGACTGGCCGAGCGACCCGGTTGCCCAGGGCCCGAACAAGGACGAGATTTAGCGAATAAGCGCCTATTCGGCGGCTTCGGCGGCTTCTGGGTCCTCGCGCAGGATCGCGTCCAGGATTCCCGCCCAGCCGTTCACCTTGCAGACGGGAATGGCGCTGTCGCGGCCCAGACAGGCGAGGAGCTGCAGAGCCAATTTGTGCTGCTGATTGCTGTCGGGAGCTTGGACGTCCTGTCCAATAGGGGCCGACATGGCCTTTCCTCTCCTTGGCGTGGCGGTCCTCGCGAGCGCGAGGCGCGATCGGCCACAAGTCTGCCGGGTCAGCGGTAAGCAAAAGATGAAACAGGAGAAATCGGCCCGATTTTGGGGCTAGAGATGGCCGAGGGGCAGCGCCGTGGTCGATTTTACCTCGTCCAGCAGGATCGAAGAGCGGACATGGGCCACCATGGGCAGCCGCAGCAGGCGGTGCATGAGGAAATCCGAGAAGGCCTTGAGGTCGGCCGTCACCACCCGCAGCAGATAGTCGGCCTCGCCGCTGACCGCGTGGCACTCCAGGATCTCGGGCAGGTCCTGGACCGCCTGGTTGAAGGCCTGAGCCGGGTGCTCGCTCTGCTTCTCCAGGCTGACGTTGACGAAGGCCACCACCCCGAATCCGAGGCGCTCGCGGTCCAAGTGCGCCGCATAGCCGCGGACCAGCCCGGCCTGCTCCAGGCGGCGCAGGCGGCGCAGACATTGCGAGGGCGAGAGATGCACCCGCTCCGACAGCTCCACATTGGAGAGACGCGCCTCGCCTTGGAGGCAGTCCAGCAGGCGTAGGTCCATGCTGTCGTAGTTACTCTCATGCATGAAATCTGACTCTAACGAAGATTTACCACATTAATCATGCAATATTAACCATATCTTTCCACGAAATAGCAAGATAATCCCACTAGAAATGGATTATTCTTGCATGGATTGTCTGGCGTCCGCACGCCTCCGGACGTCCCGTCCAGTTGACGTCAGCCCATTTGACGAGGAGGCCTTGGAGGCCCGTCATGAGCGACTTGGCCCGACAGCCACCGAGCTCCGAATCAAGCGTCCCCACCCCGAGGATTAGCGAAACCAATCCGGCCGGCACCCGCGGCTTCGAGTTCGTCGAATACACCGCCGAGGACACGGCGGCCTTGGAACGGCTATTCGAGCAACTGGGCTTTCGCGCCGAGGCCCGCCATCGCTCGAAAGCCGTCACCCTGTACCGGCAGAACGGCATCAACTTCATCGTCAATCGGGAGCCCGGCAGCTTCGCCCAGGCCTTCGCCCGGGCCCACGGCCCCTCCGCCTGCGCCATGGCCTTCCGGGTCGCCGACGCGGCCCAGGCCTTCGAGCGGGCGATCAGCCTCGGTGCCGAGCCCTTCGAAGGCCGCATCGGGCCGATGGAGCTGAACATCCCTGCCATCGAGGGAATCGGCGGCAGCCTGATCTACCTGGTCGACCGCTTCGCGTCGCCTTCGATCTACGACATCGACTTCGTGCCGGTCGAGGGCGCGGACTCAGATCCGGAAGGCGTCGGGCTCAGCCTGGTGGACCACCTGACCCACAACGTACGCCGCGGCCAGATGGACCACTGGGCGCAGTACTACGAGCGGCTGTTCAATTTCCGCGAGATCCGCTACTTCGACATCGAGGGCAAGCTGACCGGCCTCAAGAGCCGCGCCATGACCAGCCCCTGTGGGCTGATCCGCATCCCGATCAACGAATCCTGCGACGACAAGTCGCAGATCGAGGAATACCTCGCCGCCTACAAGGGCGAGGGCATCCAGCACATCGCACTCGCCAGTGAGGACATCTACGGCACCGTAGAAGCGCTCATCGCGCGCGGCGTTCCCATGATGGACCCGCCGCCCGACGCCTATTACGCCGGGATCGACGAACGCCTGCCGGGCCACGGCGAGGACCTGGCGCGCCTCGAGGAGCTGGGCATCCTGATCGACGGCGCGCCCGGCGGCGGCCTGCTGCTGCAGATCTTCACCAAGACGGTGATCGGCCCGATCTTCTTCGAGATCATCCAGCGCAAGGGCGACGAGGGCTTCGGCGAAGGCAACTTCCAGGCCCTGTTCGAGGCCATGGAGCGCGACCAGGTCGAGCGGGGCGTGCTCGACGCCCCCGAGAACGATGGCGGCAAGAGGGCCTGACATGGCCGAGGACGGCGACTTCGTCATCGACCAGGGCTGGGACGCCTACACGGACGATCACCACGCCATCTGGCGGACCCTGTTCGAGCGCCAGGCCAAGCTGCTGCCCGGGCGCGCCTGCGGCGAATACCTGCGCGGCCTCGAGAAACTGGGCGTCGCCGCCGACGGCATCCCCGACTTCGAACGCCTGAGCGACATCCTGGAGCCGGCGACCGGCTGGCGGGTCGTCGCCGTGCCGGGGCTGGTGCCCGACGAGACATTCTTCCGCCATCTGGCGAACCGGCGCTTTCCGGCGACCAACTGGATCCGCGCACCCGAGCAGTTGGACTATCTGCAGGAGCCCGACGTCTTTCACGACGTCCTCGGCCACGTGCCGATGTTGATCCACCCGGTGTTCGCCGACTATATGGCGGCCTACGGCCAGGGCGGCCTGAAGGCGGCGGGCCTCGGTGTCCTCCACCATCTGGCGCGGCTCTACTGGTACACGGTGGAGTTCGGCCTGATCCGCCGCGAGGAAGGCCTGCGGATTTACGGTGCCGGAATCCTCTCCTCGCGCACGGAATCGGTCTACTCACTGGAAGACCCGGCGCCCCAACGCCTCGCCTTCGACCTCATGCGGGTCATGCGCACCGAGTACTTGATCGACCGCTTCCAGGACACCTACTTCGTCGTCGACGGCTTCGATCAGTTGTTCGAGGCCACCGGTCCCGATTTCACGCCGCTCTACCGGGAGCTCGAGGCCCTCGCCGACATCGCCCCGGACGCCACCGCTCCCGGCGACCGGGCCGTGCCGATCGAGCTGGCGGCGTAGCGCACTTTCGTTCTGGTTGGCGCCGGTACTGACAGGTTAATACCAAGCCTCGATATTGAATATCCATCTCATGGGACGGAGCGCCCCACCGGAGGCCGGAGAAGACGGTGAGATGGGTATTCAATATCGAGATTTGGTATAAGCTCACAAGAAAGGGTTCGGTACCCCGGGGGCGACCCGTCGATGACTCAAGCTGCAGCCTGCGATCTCGCCACGCGCTTTCATCGCGATGGCTATGTCGCGCCAATCGATCTCCTGGCCCGGGAGGAAGCGGCGGACCTTCGCGCCAGGATCGACGACCTGATGGCGCGCCATGGGGGCACGCCCGAACTCGCCAAATGGAGCTATTACAAGTCCCACATCCTGTTCGACTGGGTGGCGGCCCTGGCGGCGCACCCGAGGGTCCTTGCCGCGGTCGAGCCCTTGTTGGGGCCGGATATCCTCTTGTGGGAAAGCAGCTTCTTCGTGAAACAACCGCATTCGCCAGCCCATTTCGGCTGGCACCAGGACCTGACATATTGGTATCTGGCACCCGAGGGCGTGGCGCTCACCGTCTGGGTCGCGCTCTCGGAGGTGACGGTCGAGCATGGCTGCATGCAAATCCTGCCCGGCACCCACGGGCTGGGCCAACTGCCCCACGAGCCGCACGACGACCCGGCGAGCCTGCTTGCTCGCGGCCAGTTCATCACCGCCGATCTGCCCGAGCAAACCGCCGCCGACATCACCTTGGAGGCCGGCCAGGGCTCGATCCACAGCTCGCTGGTGGTGCACGGCTCGCGCGGCAATAGGGCGGCAACGCCGCGGGTCTGCTGTCTGCTGAACTTCGTTCCGGCCCGCGCCCAGCCGACCCGATTCCGCTACTCGGCCCTTCCGGTCCTGGGCGAAGACAGACACGGCCATTTCACGGCAGACCCCTGGCCCGACGGCAGCCTCAGCGCCGCCAACCTGGCGGCCTACGAAGACTCCCTGGACCTGTTCGAACAGCGCTACGGGACGTGATTCGGGGCGCTAGCGCCGTCGGCCGGGCCGGCCTCAATCCGGCGCGCCGACCTTGACGGAGCAACCTGGCACGTCCTCGGCGGCGCGAGCTTGCCGTCGCCGGGCTGACGCGCCGGGACTGTCTTTTCGCGCGAATCCAAGCATTCGGACCTCGGGGCTGGCCGTCACCCGCCGCGGCCGGCACTCAATCCCGGTCATCCGCTCCGTTAACAATATCTTATAGACATAACGATATCTTTATATCATTATGTCACAATCCAATGGACTTGGCGGTCGAACGGCAAGGCGAGGCCCTCATGCAGGATTTGCTCACGGCCCTGAAGGCGGCGGCGGAACCCACGCGCCTGCGCCTTCTCGCGCTTTGCGCTCACGCCGACCTGACGGTCTCGGACCTCACCCGGATCCTCGGCCAGAGTCAGCCGCGCATTTCGCGTCATCTAAAGCTGTTGTCCGAGGCCGGATTGCTCGACCGCATGCGCGAGGGCAATTGGGTCTATTACCGCCTGGCCAGGCGCGGCGTGGGGGCCGAACTAGGCCGGACCTTGGTCGATGCCCTGCCTCAGGACGATGCTCAGATCAATCTCGACCTCGAGCGTCTCGATGCCATCAAGCGCGCGCGCGCCGCCAAGGCGGAGGCCTATTTCCGGCGTAATGCCGCCAAATGGGACGAGATTCGCTCGCTTTACGTGGCCGAGGAGAAGGTCGAGCAGGTTCTCATGGGCCTGCTGTCCGGGTCGCGGGTCGGCGATCTTCTCGACGTGGGGACCGGAACGGGACGCATCCTGGAGCTGCTCGCCCCGCAGGCGGAGCATGCCATCGGCCTCGACATGTCGCGGGAAATGCTCGCGGTGGCGCGCGCCAACCTGGACAAGGCCGGTTTGCGAAACTGCGAACTGCGCCAGGGCGACATGTATCAGTTGCCGCTGCCGCCGCGGTCGGTCGACGCGGTCACTTTCCACCAGGTACTGCATTTCGGCGAAACCCCCGCCGCCGCCATCGCCGAGGCGGCCCGCGTGCTGCGGCCGGGCGGGCGGCTGCTGGTCGCCGATTTCGCGGCCCATGCGGTCGAGGATCTGCGCGACACCCACGCCCACCGCTGGCTCGGATTCCGCGACGGCGACGTGCGCGACTGGTTCCTTGCCGCCGGCCTCGAGCCCGGCGAGCCCGTCACCTTGCCGGGCGATCCACTGACCGTCGTGGTCTGGCCGGCCGAACAACCCGCCACGATAAACTGACAGGCAGGTTTGAAAGACATGCGCCCAATCCAACAGACAAAGAAGCTGGACAGCCTGCGTTCAGAGTCTTGGCCCGGCCGCAAGCCGAGGGTCTCCTTCGAGTTCTTTCCTCCGAAAACCGCCGAGATGGAAGGCAAGCTCTGGGCCGCCATCCGCCGCCTGGAACCCCTCGGACCGTCCTTCGTATCTGTCACCTATGGGGCCGGCGGCACGACCCGCCAGCGCACCCATGCCACGGTCGAGCGGCTGCTCACCGACACCCGCCTGACGCCGGCCGCGCACCTCACCTGCGTCGGCGCCCGCAAGCATGAGATCGACGCCGTCGCGCGCCGCTACTGGGCCGCCGGCGTGCGTCATCTGGTGGCCCTGCGAGGCGATCCGCCGGAGGGTGAGGCTGGCTACCGACCCCATCCCGACGGCTACGCCTTCGCCGCCGACCTGGTGGCGGGCCTGAAGCAGGTGGCCGACTTCGAGATCAGCGTCGCCTGCTATCCCGAGGTCCACCCGGTGGCGGCGAACCCCGAGGCCGACCTCGACAACCTAAAGCGCAAGCTCGACAAGGGAGCGACCCGCGCCATCAGCCAGTTCTTCCTCGACACCGGCGCCTTCCTCAGGTTCCGCGAGCGGGCCGCCGCCAGGGGCATCTTCGCGCCCATCGTGCCGGGCCTGCTGCCGGTCACCAACGTGAACCGCACCCTGACCTTCGCCCGGGCCTGCGGGGCCGCCGTGCCGGACTGGTTCGCCAACCTCTTCGACGGCCTGGACGACGACCCTGAGACCCGCCTGTGCGTCGCCGCGGCCATTGCCGCCGAGCAATGCCGCATGCTCCAGGAGGAAGGCGTCGAGGAGTTCCACTTCTACACCTTGAACCGGGCCGAACTGACCCGCGCCGTCTGCCGCATGATCGGCATCGCGGCGGACCCAGCGGAGGCCGCGCCAGCCGAGGCCGCCGACCGGCCCGCAGAGGCGAGCCTCTGACATGTCCGCCTTTCTCGACACCCTGGCGGAGCGGGTGCTGCTGGCCGACGGCGCTATGGGCACCCAGGTTCAGGTCCGCGACCTCGACCTCGAACGCGATTTCCTAGGCTGCGAGAATTGCACCGAGGTCCTGAACAAGAGCCGCCCCGATCTGGTGCGTGAGATCCATGCCGCCTATCTGGGCGCCGGCGCAGACCTTATCGAGACCAACAGCTTCGGCGGCTCGCCCCTGACGCTGGCGGAATTCGAGCTGGACGGCGAGGCCTTCGAGATCAACCAGCGGGCCGCCGAGCTCGCCCGCGAGGCCATTGAAGAGTTTCAAGGCGACGGGCGCCCGCGCTTCGTCCTCGGCGCCATCGGCCCGGGCACCAAGCTGCCGAGCCTCGGCCAGGTCGAATACGCTCGCCTGGAGGATGCGCTTGTCGTGCAGTGCAGTGGCCTGTTGGCCGGCGGGGCGGATGCCTTCCTGATCGAGACCTGTCAGGACCCCCTACAGATCAAGGCCGCGGTCAACGCCGCAAAGCGCGCCCGCGCGGATGCCGGCACGGACACGCCGGTCATCGTCCAGGTGACCGTCGAGACCACGGGCA
>JAUVQB010000213.1 GCA_030598385.1 Alphaproteobacteria bacterium
AAGACGCGGCTTGCGTCACCGTCTGCCCGACCGGCGCGTCCTACAAGCGCGAGGAGGACGGCATCGTCCTGGTCGAGGAGGAACGCTGTATCGGCTGCGGGCTGTGCGCCTGGGCTTGCCCCTACGGCGCCCGCGAGCTCGACCCGGTCGGCGGCGTGATGAAGAAGTGCACACTCTGCATCGACCGGATCTACAACGAGAACATCCCCGCGCGAGACCGCCAGCCCGCCTGCGTGAACGCCTGCCCGGTGAACGCCCGCCACTTCGGCGATCTGGCCGATCCGGCGTCCCGGGTCTCCAAGATGACCGCGGAAAGAGGCGGCATGGACCTCATGCCCGAGATGGGCTACCGGCCGACCAACAAATACCTGCCGCCGCGCCCGCGCCGAGACGGCTCGGGCCCGCAGGATACCCCCCGGGCCCTACCGGACGCCGCGCCGGAGGGCGGGTTTCTCGCCTGGCTCGACCGGGTGCTCGCGGACTGAACCGACCGATATGCATCCCGCCTCCTCGATCCTGGTGTTCACCACGGCCTCGGGCGCCGGTTACGGCCTCTTGTGCCTGCTCGGCCTGGCCGGCGCCCTGCAACTGGTCCCGCCGGCCCGCTGGCTCGGCCTGGTCGGACTTGGCTTGGCGCTCGGCCTCATCGCCATCGGCTTGGCCGCCTCGACCTTTCACCTGAAGCATCCCGAACGCGCCTGGCGGGCGCTCAGCCAGTGGCGGTCGTCCTGGCTGTCCCGCGAAGGGGTGGCGGCGCTCATCACATTCCTGCCCGCCGGCCTCTTCGCATTGGGCTGGGTCGGGCTCGGCGACACCGGTGGGATCTGGGCCCTGTTCGGCCTCTTGGCATCGGCCGGTGCGCTCGTCACGGTCTATTGCACCGGACAGATCTACGCGTCTCTGAAGACGATCCGCCAGTGGCACCATCCGAGGGTGCTGCCCATCTATCTGGCTCTCGCGCTCGCCACCGGCGCCTTGTGGCTGACCGCTCTGCTTCGGCTATTCGGCTCGCCGGCGCCTTGGCCGGCGGTGCTCGCTCTGGCGGCGCTGCTGCTCGCCTGGGGGCTGAAACTCCTCTACTGGCAGGAGCCGGCGGGGCCCGGCCCGACCCCGGAGACGGCGACGGGACTGGGCAATCTTGGACGGGTGCGGCCGCTCGATCCGCCGCATACGGAATCGAACTATCTCATGCAGGAGATGGGCTTTCGGGTCGCCCGCAAACACGCCGAGCGCCTGCGCCGCCTGGCCTTGTTGTTCGGCGTGGGGATCCCGGCTGCCGCCATGGTCCTGCTGTTCGCGCTCGGCGGAACTCTCGGCATCGCGCTGGCGATCATCGCCGCCCTCTCGGGCTTGCTGGGCGCCCTCATGGAGCGCTGGCTGTTCTTCGCCGAAGCGACCCACACGGTTATGCTCTACTACCGAGAACAACCGGACTGACGGCAACTGCACGCCCAGAGGATCGACCGCCATGCCGCTGACGACAACCACAATCGGCGCTTATCCGAAGCCCGACTACATCGAGGTTCCCGACTGGTTCAACATCACCTCCGGCCCGGACACGGCGGAGCCGACCATGGGCTGGGCCAAGGCCGTCGAGGCGATGGGCGAGGAGGCCGAGGCGATCTTTGCCCGTGGCGTCAAGGAGGTGATCGAGGACCAGGTCGGCGCCGGCATCGATATCCCGACCGACGGCGAAGTGCGCCGCGAGAACTACATCCACTATCACTGCCGCCACCTGGCGGGCTTCGACTTCGAGAACTTGACCGAGAAGGAGGTGCGCGGGGTCTACAGCGCCAAGCTGCCGACCATCAGAGGGCCGCTCCGCGCAGGGGAAAACTTCCTGCCGCACGACTGGCGGGTCGCGCAAAGCTACACGGACACGTCGGTGAAGATCACCATACCGGGCCCCATGACCATCGCCGATACGGTCGTCGACGCACACTACAATGACGCGGCGCGCCTGGGCCGGGACCTGGCCACGGCCCTCAACGCCGAGGTCCGGGCGCTCGCCGAGGCCGGATGCCGGCATATCCAGATCGACGAGCCGGTCTTCGCCCGCCAACCCGAGAACGCGCTCGCCTACGGCTTCGAGAACCTGGACCGCTGCTTCCACGACACGCCGCCGGAGGTGGTGCGCACGGTCCACATGTGCTGCGGCTACCCGGACCGCCTGGACCATCCCGACTATCCCAAGGCGCCGAAGGAATCTTATGACCGTATCGCCGCGGCCATCGAAGACTCCTCCATCATGGCCGTCTCCATCGAGGACGCGCACCGCCACAACGACCTCGGCCTGCTGGAGGCGTTCAAGACCACCAGCGTCATCCTTGGCGTGGTCGCCATCGCCAAGAGCCGGGTGGAGCCGGTCGAGGAGATCCGCGATCGCCTGACCGCGGCCTTGCAACATATCGATGCGGATCGCCTGATTGCGGCGCCCGACTGCGGCCTCGGCCTGCTCGGGCGCGATCTATCGCTCAAGAAGCTGCGCAACCTCGGCGATGCCGCCCATAGTCTTTAGCGCCGTTTAACGTCGCTCGTGTCGCGGCCCGGCCCTCTCCCCCTCCCAGTGCGCGGGCGCAGCCCGAGTGCTTCGCACTCTCGCGCTTCGCGCGCCCACGGCATCGTAAGCTATGGGTGGACGGGAGGGGGCGGCGTAGCCGGGCGCTGCGCGCGGGCCGGCACAGAAATCACCATCAACAAAAAAAGATGGCCCGGAGCTGGACCGCCCCGGGCCTTCCTGTCTTGCGCCGCGTCGGGCCTCAAGAGGCCCCGCGGTCAATGGGTCTTGAGAACGTCCCTGATCTTGGTGAACAGTTCGTCCAGGTGCGCGTCCTCACAGATCAGCGGTGGCGAAACCAGCAAGGAGTCGCCCGTCATCTTGATGATGAGGCCGGCATCGAACAACTCCTGGATGAGCTGATTGCCGCGCACGCCGGGCCGTTCCTTGGGCGCGATATCGAGCGTGCCGAACAGGCCATAACCGCGGATATCGGTGACGACGGCCAAGTCCTTGAGCGCGAAGAGGCCTTCGAGGAACTTCGGGCTCATGGCCGCGGCGCGTTCGACCAGCCCCTCTTGCTCGAAGATGTCGCGGGTCGCCAGGCCGGCCGCCGAGGCCACCGGGCAGCCGGAATAGGTGTAGCCGTGGAATAGCTCGACCGCCATGTCGGGCGCGGCGCCGGTGATCGTCTCGTAGATCTTCTCGCTGCACGCCACGGCCCCCATCGGCACCACGCCGTTGGTGAGCGCCTTGGCCAGGGTCATGAGGTCCGGGGTGACGCCGAAGCTGTCGGCGCCGAACTGCTTGCCGGTGCGCCCGAAGCCGCAGATCACCTCGTCGAAGATCAGCACGATGCCGTATTTGTCGCAGATCTCCCGCAGGCGATCGAGATAGCCCTTGGGCGGCACGATGCAGCCGACCGAACCGGCGATCGGCTCGACGATACAGGCGGCGATGGTGTCTTCGCCATGCAGGTCGACCAGCCGCTGCAGGTCGTTCGCCAGCTCGGCGCCCGTTTCGGGTTGGCCGGGCGTGAACTTGTTCTCTTCCAGCCAGGTGTGGCGCATGTGCGCGCAACCGGGCAGGCCGACGCCGAAGGCCTTCTTGTTCGGCATCATGCCGGCGACCGAGATGCCGCCGAAATTGACGCCGTGATAGCCCTTCTCCCGGCCGACCAGCCGCTGACGCTGGCCCTCGCCCCGCGCGCGGTGATAGGCGAGAGCGATCTTGAGCGCCGAGTCGACGGACTCAGAACCGGAGTTGGTGAAGAAGATATAGTTAAGGTCGCCCGGCGTGACCGCGGCG
>JAUVQB010000062.1 GCA_030598385.1 Alphaproteobacteria bacterium
CATCAAGGTGGCCATGGAGGAACTCAACCCCTCCAAGAAGCCGGTGACCCTATTCAGCAAACTGCGCGATTATTTCTTTACCGGCACGCTGGTGACCGCGCCGATCGCGATCACGGTTTGGCTTACCGTGAGTGTCATCGATTTCTTCGACAGCAGCGTGATGCCGCTGATCCCGGCCGAGTGGAACCCAGCGACCTATCTACCCTTCGGTATTCCGGGTCTCGGCCTCATCACCTCGGTGCTGACCATGACTCTGATCGGCTATCTGACCGCCGGATTCCTCGGCAATGCGGTCGTTCGGATCGGCGAGCGGGTCATCGAGGGGCTGCCGGTCCTTAGGGGAATCTACTCCGCCGTCAAGCAGATCTTCGAAACCATGCTGAAGAAGCAGTCCAGCGCCTTTCGCGAGGTGGTGTTGATCCAATACCCGCGCCCCGAGGCCTGGGCGATCGGATTCATCACCGGAGAAGTAGCCGGCGAGATCCAAGGCGCCACGCCCGGGGACTCCATCAACATCTTCCTCCCGACGACGCCGAACCCGACCTCGGGCTTCCTGCTGTTTCTGCCGAAGGACGGCGCCAAGAAACTCACCATGACGGTCGAGGAGGGGCTGAAGATGGTCGTCTCCGGCGGCATCGTCACGCCGGGCGCGGGCGAACCGGACTCAGAGGTCCCGGATGGCGAAACCGCGGCCGCCGACGACGAGGCGCCTGCCGTAGCAGCGGCGACTGAGCGCGGCGCCTAGTTCTCTATCTCTGCCCCGTCGCTCTCCAGTTCCTCCGGCGGGAGGTCCGGCTTGCAGTCTGTGACCCAGACGTCATAGACCGGATGCTCCAGCGCCGAAACGGCCGGCGAGGAGGCGAACATCCAACCGGAAAACAGCAGAACCGAGGGCGAATCCGGCCGGTTGTCGACGATCTCCAGGAAGGCGGCGGACTCCGGGGGCTCCTCCGGCGGCGTCTTGTCGCAGCGCCGCACGGTGATCTCGAGAGAGCCGAATTCGGCCGTCTGGTTGACCGGCACCTCAAAGGTGGAAATCCGCGCCGTGATCTTGTCGAGCCCCTGCAGCACCGCCGTCTCGGCCCGGGCCGCCCCGGGCAAACCAGCGCCCAAGCCAACGAGCAAGGCCCACGCCGCAAGGCAGGCCGCCCGGCGCGGGAGCCGACTCTCAATCCGTTCAACAGACAGGTTCAATTCGCGCGACTCGGCCAACTGGAACTCCGGCGAAGACATAGGCATCTGCGGGCCTGGCGCACAAGTTTAAGATTGGAGGTCTTTACGCAGGCTTTACCGCGCGAAAGCGCAAGCGCACGTAATCCACGAACCAGCCGCCCTCGCCGTCCGAGAGCGAGCCTGCGAGAGCGCCCTCCACCTCCGCGACGAGGCCCGGCCGCTCGCGCGCCGGCGCCTGGAACAGGAAGGGCTCGGCGAAGGTTTCCAGCCAATCGCCGAGCCGCCCCGGCAGCGGCGTGGGGCGGTCGATGAGGGCGATCTCCTCGACCCGGAAGCCGCGGCCGGCGAGGCGCCCGGCATAGTCGTCCGGTCTCGGGAAGTACCAGGGATCGACGGCGGCTGCGTCGAGGCCGCGCCGTGCCAGCGCCGCCGTCAGCGCGGCCTTGACCCGTTCGACGTTGCCCGCCCCGCCCATCTCGCCGACAAAGCGGCCGCCCGGCTCAAGCGCGCGCCAAACGCCGTCGATGACCGCGTCGGGGCGCGTCATCCAGTGGAGCGCCGCGTTGGAGAGGACGGCGTCGAATTCCGCCGCGAAGGCGAGCGCCTGGCCGTCGGCCACATGGGCCTCGAGGCCGCGGGCGCGCGCCGCCGCGACCTGTTCCGCCGAGGAGTCGACGCCGACGACCACGGCGCCCAGCGCGACCAGCTTCTCCGTCAGCGCGCCGTCGCCGCAGCCTAGATCGAGCACCCGCTCGCCCGGCCTCGGCGCCAAGAGATCGATCAGCGGCGCGCCGAGTTCGGCCACGAAGCCGGCGTTGCGCCGGTAGCGCTCCGGGTCCCAGCGTTGCCCCCTAGCGGTCATGGGGCGCTCGTCATGGAAGGCGTGTCATGGCGTGGTTATGACCGCGCCGGAATGGGTGGCGCCTCAAGCGTTCACTCGGTTGCGGCCCCGCCAGCACTTTCGGTCGAGCCGAATACGAAGCGGCCCAGCAGGTCGACGACATTGATCGCGCCTTGGGTGAACTCGACCTCGCCGCCGGGCGCTATGGTCTCGATTTCGCCGCCCGGCTCGAGCTCGACGAAGTTGCCGCCGAGCAGGCCTTCCGGCACGATCCGGGCTGAAGTGTCGCTCGGCAGCTCGATCGAGTCGTCGATCGACAGAACCACCTCGGCGTAAAAGGTCTCGGGGTCCAAGCGCTGGCTCACCACGGTGCCGATCTTGACCCCGGCCATGCGCACATCGGTTCCGGGGGTGAGGCCCGAGGCGTCGTCGAACTCGGCGGTGATCTCGTAACCGCCCGCGCCGCTCGTCAGGCCGATGGACTTGAAGGCAAAGACGATAAAGCCGACGGCAACCAACAGAACGATGCCGCCGAGGGCGGTCTCGATGATATTCCTCTTCATGCCGGAAACTCCTCCCGGGCGCCGGGACTCGGTGTCACCCTTGGTATCAATCGGGCGTCCAGGGTTCATAGTCTCCCGTTGCCGGATCGCGCCGCCCGCCCATGAGCGTATGGCCGGGTGGGCGGTAGGCCTGATCGGTGCCGGTTAGGTTGGGTTGGTGATCCTTCTGCCAGGGCTGGCGAGGCGGGCCGCCTTCGGGCGGCGGCGTGTCCGCCGTGTGGTGCAGCCAGGCATGCCATTCCGCCGGGACTCGGCTGGCCTCGATGTCGCCGTCGTAGATCACCCAACGGCGCTCCTTTCGGAGGCTGTCCGGATGTACGCGACCGCCGCCCTTTTCGCGATAGTAGCGGTTGCCCGTCTGGTCCTTGCCGACCAGTTCGCCGCGCAGCCACGTATAGAGTCGCGTTCCGATAGGGGGACCCGGCATGCCTTCGCTCCATTGACCGGCCCCGCCTTCGCGCCTTATGCCAATCGCGGCGCAAATCGGGCCGGGCGCGGCGACTATTGCATCTCGCGGGCGCGGCGTCCAGGCTTGGGAACGGGCCCGAAGGGCACGCACGGGCCAACGCTGAAGGGGCTTGGCAGGGCGCCGCTGGGCTGGGATATAGGACGCTGATAGACGGGAACTCCGGTGGCAATGAGGGACTTCTGGCACGATTCCGGCTACCACCTGCTCACCGCCACGGCGGAGGGCCGCCTCGGGTTGACCGACGATTTCTTGCGCGCCTATCTGATGCGGCCGGAGATTCGCCCGGTGGAAGACTCCTGCGCCACCGAGCGCTCGCTGCACGAGAGCCTGATGGCCGCCCCCCGCCGCTCGGTTGGCGAGCCCGAGATCGCGCAACTACGGGACCCCGATGCCCAGGACAATTATCGGGTCGTGCTCGGCTTCCGTGACCACCTGCTGGACGCCGGTGATATCGAATCCGGCTACCTCGCCTGCTTCACCGGCCCTGCAGGCGCAGGGGTCCCGCCGCTCTTCCTCGACCAGATGGCGCACGTCATCCTGCGCCACATTCTCGACGGCACGGGCGACGGTCTGCGTGCCCGGGCGGCCGAATTGCTGTTCCGCGAGCAACGCATCACTACCCAGGACGGCAACATCCTGTCGGCCGACGCCGAGACCGTGGAAATGTACGCCGCGACCGGCGGATTCGGCGCCCTCGGCCAGTTGATTTCCGAGGCGCAGACGCCCTTGCGCAGCGTCGAGCTGGAGGTGCTGGACGAACGCAATCCGGACCTCTACTGGGGCCGCGACCAGGCCTACGACACGGTGCTCAATCTCAGCTTCACCGGCGGCGGGCTCGATGCCTTGTGCCGGGTGCTCGAGGCCTGGGTGCGGCATTTCCTCGCCGTCGAGGTCTCGATTCAGCCGGTGCAGCAGATCCGCGACGAGCGCTGGGTCTGGCATGTCGGCCTCGACGCCGAAGGCTCCGCCCTGCTCAATGATCTCTACACCGGCGAAGAGGTCGACGAGGCCCGCATGACGCGGCTGCTGTCCTTGTTCCGCTTGGAATTTCGCGATTCGCGCGTCATGCGCCCGGATATTGCCGGGCGGCCGGTCTATCTCGCCATGGCGATGGGCGAGGATTCGCGCTTGCGCCTCAAGCCCCAGAACCTCCTAGTCAACCTGCCGCTGGCCGAGCCCGCTTAGGGCGAGAGTCCCCGAGACCGCGCGCCAGCGGAAATAGCTCACCTTCTCGAAGATTTGAGCCGGCTCTCACAGAGCCGTGACGGCGCGTGATCAGGGGCCGGCGCTAGAGTCGAATGGGAAGGAGATAGGCGATGCTGCGCCTCCTGATCACCTCCGGCTTCGTTGTGGCTCTACTGGTCTTGGGCCCGGCAAGCCCTGTCACATGGGCCGGCGAGAGGCTTCAAACGGCACAAATCAGCGGCGATCCGGAGGAACCCAGGCGGCATTTCCGGATCAGGCGCCCAGCCCGCTTGGCCCCAGCCGAGGCCGAGGAGATCTACCGGCAACTGATCGACGAGCTGGTCGCCGGATACGCGCCGACCGACCATCCGGCCGCCCGCGATTACCGCGGCTGGCGCCGCTACAACTCCGCGCCCTACCTCTCGGCCACCCACGGCAACCTCTACATCAACAATTACGTCAACGAGGCGGGCGGCGCCTATGGCCGCTTCGAGAATGCCGGCATCCTGCCGGTCGGCGCCATCATCGCCAAGGACAGCTTCGTCGTGGAGCGCAACGGCGAGGTCCGGCCGGGGCCGCTCTTCATCATGGAAAAGATGCCGAAGGGCTTCAATTACGTGAGCGGCGACTGGCGCTACACCCAGATCATGCCCGACGGCGAGTTCTTCGGAGAAACCCACGGCGAGGGCGCTGAGCGAGTCGCCTTCTGCATCGGCTGCCATCTCGCCGTGGAACAGCAGGACCACCTCTTCTTCATCCCGGCCCCCTATAGAGTCGCGCCCTAGAGTCGTCGGC
The DNA here is from genome assembly GCA_030598385.1 of Alphaproteobacteria bacterium. GTDB lineage: Bacteria > Pseudomonadota > Alphaproteobacteria > Kiloniellales > JAKSDN01 > CALJXB01. The sequence continues at coordinate 5,027 of JAUVQB010000062.1, forward strand.
CGGTGCGCCAATTCGGATCGACGGAACCCGCAAGATTCTGCGGTCTTGGTGATTTGCCACACCATATCTATTGCCGCCCTCAAGATGTTGTGATTAACTGCCCGTTCTCATCAAGATGTAGGTCGGTTGAGGCTATTTTTGCCTCGCCAGCCTGTCCAGGAGGGACAATCCGGGGGGTGGGCCACCGGCGGAGCGATTGCGCCGCCGGCGTGGAGTGGCACCGCCTCTCGTGCGCAGGGCAACAACGAAGTGCGAGAGGGGAGACCAACGTATGCGCATCTCACGTCGCTTCACCGAAGCGGGCAAAGATATTTACGAAAAGATCGAGTTCCGCGTCACCTCGAGTGAGATCCGCAATCCCGATGGCTCCCTGGTTTTCAAGTCCGAAGAGATCGAGGTGCCGGCCGGCTGGAGCCAGGTCGCGTGCGATATCCTGGCCCAGAAATACTTCCGCAAGCGTGGCGTCCCGCATCGTCTGAGACGCGTCGAAGAAAACGACGTCCCCTCATGGCTTTGGCGTTCGGTGCCGGACGAAGGCGAGCTGTCGCACCTGCCCGAAGACGAACGGAGCGGCGGCGAGACCAGCGCCAAGCAAGTCTTCCACCGACTGGCCGGCACCTGGACCTACTGGGGCTGGAAGGGCGGCTATTTCGAGTGCGAAGACGACGCCCGGGCCTACTACGACGAGATGCGCACCATGCTGGCCCGCCAGATGGGCGCACCCAATTCGCCGCAATGGTTCAACACGGGCCTCCACTGGGCCTATGGCATCGACGGGCCGAGCCAGGGCCATTACTACGTCGACCATCAGAGCCGCGAACTAACCCGCTCGGCCGGTGCCTACGAACACCCCCAGCCCCATGCCTGCTTCATCCAGTCGGTCGCGGACGACCTGGTCAACGAGAACGGCATCATGGACCTCTGGGTGCGCGAGGCGCGACTGTTCAAATATGGCTCCGGCACCGGAACCAACTTCTCGCAACTGCGCGGTTCGGGCGAGTCCCTCTCCGGCGGCGGCAAATCCTCCGGCCTGATGAGCTTCCTGAAGATCGGCGATCGGGCGGCCGGCGCCATCAAGTCCGGCGGCACCACCCGGCGGGCGGCCAAGATGGTGTGCGTCGACATCGATCATCCGGACATCGCCGACTACATCACCTGGAAGGTGGTGGAAGAGCAGAAGGTGGCCGCCCTGGTGACCGGGTCGAAGCTCTGCAACAAGCATTTGAACGCTATCATCCGCGCCTGCCAGGCCGGCAGCATGCCGGCCGAAGACGCAGGCGATATGGCCGATGCGCTGGATCCAAAAACCAATCCCCTGTTGAAGACGGCGATTCAAAACGCCCGCGCGGCGATGATCCCCGACAACTACATCCAGCGGGTCATTCAGTTCGCCGGCCAGGGCTATGAGTCGATCGAGTTCAAGGTTTACGACACGGATTGGGACTCCGACGCCTATCTGACCGTTTCCGGCCAAAACTCCAATAACTCGGTGCGCGTGCCCAATGCCTTCATCGAGGCGGTGCTGATGGACGGCGAATGGGAACTCACCCACCGCACTGACGGTTCGGTCGCGAAGACCCTGCCGGCGCGCGAGCTGTGGGACGAAATCGCCTATGCGGCCTGGGCCTGCGCCGATCCCGGCGTACAGTTCGACACCACCATAAACGAGTGGCACACCTGCCCGCGCTCGGGCCGGATAAACGCCTCGAATCCCTGTTCGGAGTACATGTTCCTCGACGACACCGCCTGCAACCTGGCGTCGCTCAATCTCATGGCCTTCAGGATCAAGGACGACAAGAGCGGCGGCTTCGACGTTGCCGGCTACGAGCACGCGGTGCGGCTGTGGACCGTGACCCTCGAGATCGCCGTACTGATGGCCCAGTTTCCGTCGCGCCGGATCGCCGAGCTGTCCTACGAGTACCGCACCTTGGGCCTGGGTTACGCCAATCTCGGCGGCCTGCTGATGGCGCGCGGCTTGTCCTACGACTGCGACCAGGGCCGGGCCGTCTGCGCGGCGCTGTCGGCGATCCTCACCGGAGTGGCCTATGCGACCTCGGCCGAGATGGCGAACGAGCTCGGCCCCTTCCCCGGCTACGACGCCAACCGGGACGACATGCTGCGGGTCATCCGCAACCACCGCCTGGCGGCCTGCGGCGAGGAGGCGGGCTACGACCGTCTGTCGGTCCCGCCGGTGCCCCTCGACGCGGCGCTCTGCCCCGACCCGGCACTGGTTGCTGCGGCCCGCGAAGCCTGGACCAGGGCGCTGGAGCTGGGCGAGGCCCACGGCTACCGCAACGCCCAGGCCAGCGTTATCGCGCCCACCGGGACCATCGGCCTGGTGATGGACTGCGACACAACCGGCATCGAGCCGGACTTCGCGGTGGTCAA
>JAUVQB010000157.1 GCA_030598385.1 Alphaproteobacteria bacterium
CCGCGCCTGCGCGCGACCATATGGGTGAGCGGGCCAAGACGGAGGGAGGTGACAGGATGAGCGAACAGGAAACCGTGACGGCCGGGGCGATCACCGGCTATCACGCCCACGTCTATTACGACGCCGAGACCAAACCTCTGGCGGCGGAGGTGCGCGCCGGGGTCGAGGCGCGCTTCGAAATGAGGATGGGCCGCTGGCACGACAACCCCATCGGGCCCCACCCCATGGGCAGCTATCAGATCGCGTTCGCGCCCGAACTGTTCGGCGAGATCGTGCCCTGGCTCGCCCTCAACCGGCGGGGCTTGACCGTCTTCATCCACCCGGAGACCGGCGACGACGTGACCGACCACAGCGACTACGCCATCTGGCTGGGCGAGCAGCGCGAGGTCGACCTCAGCGTGCTATGACGTGGTCCCGGACCCTACTGCGGCCACTGTTCCCGGCCCTTGTCGTGATGGCGGCGATATTGAGCCCGCCCGCGATGGCCGAGTCCCCAGACTCCAGCGCCATCGTCCTCGACGCGCCCCGCCGGGCGGCGCTGGTGGAGCTGCCGCCCTTGGTGCGCAAGCAACTGCGCGAGACACACCTGGTGGACCGGGTGGTGGTGATCGGCTTCTTCGCCAGCTGGTGCCCGCCGTGCCGGCCCGAGTTCGAGACGCTGAACGCCATCCGACGGGAGTTCGCCCACGAGGACGTCGAGGTCCTCGCCGTCAACATCTTCGAGGACCACTTCAAGCAGGACGCCGAGGCGCGTCTCTCTTCGTTCCTCATCGAGGCCTCGCCGCTCTTCAAGGTGGTGGGCGAGGGCGAGCGGGTGGCCGAGCTGTTCGGGCCGGTGACCCGCATCCCGACCACCATCGTGTTCGCCCGCGACGGCCGGCCGGCCATGCACTTCGTTCATAAGCAAGGCGCCGACAAGACCCACGCCAGCCTGGACGAGCTGCGCGCGGCCGTGGCGGCGGCACTGTGAAGGATTGCATTCGGGCGGCGAGGTCGGCGGGGGCTTCAGTTAATCCAGGGGGGCCACCGGCTCGCGCCAGACTTCCATATGCCCGCCCGCCTCCGGCTCAATCGGGTCCGATTTCGGCCGTTCCCACAGCCAAGACTCGTCGGTCTCCGGCACCACCCGGGCGTTCCGGCTTTCGCCGATCACAAAAACCTCAGTGCCCGGCGGCAGCAGCCAGTCGTTGCCGCGCGTCGGCTGGACCACGGTATAGGTCTCTCCGCTTTCGGTGTCCTTCACCAGGTAGGCGTGGCCGGGCAGGCTCTCCTCGCTGAGTTCGCCGATCATCCAGCCGACCCCCATGCCGGCGATCATGGCCGCTGCGACGACCGCGCCGTCGTCGGACATGGCGTTGGCGACGATGGTGGACATGACCGCGCCCTTATACGCGCTGCCGGTGTGGTCTTGGTTGGCGTAGGGGTCCTCGACCTCGACTTCCCGGCTCTCCAGCACCACCGCCGCCTTGGGGCCGAGATAAGCGCTGCTGCCGTCGGAGCGGTAAAGGCCCGGCGGCTCGGAGGCGCAGGCCGCGAGCCCGAGCAGCACAAGGCCTATGACACTGAATCGCGCGATGGGTCCTGTCTCCCGAAAGGTCGGCAATAGGTTAACACCCATTTATAGCCTAACTATGAAGCCACTTTAGGACTCCGCCTGGCCATAGCGGCGGCGCACGAACTCGCAGTGCAGGCGTAAATTATAGAGGTTGTCGGCGTAGGAGAGCGGCTCGTATTAGAGGCTCGCGAGCGCCACCAGACTGGGCGATGTGGCCGGATCGCCGATACCGCTCTGGACGAAGGCCAGCTCGACCGCGCCGGATTCATTCGCCGGGCTGTCGAGCCGGGCGAGGTTCTCGACCGTCCCGGCGCTATTCACCAGGGTGACGGCGATGCCGTCGCGGGCGAGGATATCCCGGTAGCGCTGACCGTAGGCGTGATAGGCGCCCTCGGGGCTGCCGGTCGCCATCGTCATACCGCGCGGCGGCGCCGGGTCGACGAACTGATAGGCGACGACGAAGCCGATGGCGATGAACGCCAGGGTCGGGCCGTAGACCTTCAGGAAGTCGGACATGGGGCCTCCCGCGCCCCGCCCTTACGCCACCGGGTCGCGCACCAGCGGGCAGGTGGAGCAGTGGATGCCGCCGCCGTTCAAGGCCATCTTGTCGTAAGGAATCGTGACGATCTCCACGTCGTGTTGGGCCAAGAGGTCGAGGGTGCGGTTGGAGGCGCCCTCGGGCATGATCACCCGGCCGGGCCTGACCGCCAGGCAGTTCACGATCCAAGAGCTGTCGGCCGGCGCGATCTCGATGGTCCGCACGCCGAGCGCCTCGAGCCGCTGCAGGAAGGTATAGGGCAGGCCATCGGGGTCGATCAGCGCCAGATCGACGTCGATCATCACGAAGAACCCGTCGATGTGGATCTCGTAGCCGGCCAGGTCGACCCGGATAAGCTCCACGCCCTGGGCCGCCAACACCTCCTCGAGCTGACGGCAAGCGTCTTCGTTGACCCGGATCGAGCGGCCGATAACTGCTGTCTTGGCGTCGATCCAGGCGAAGCTGCCGCCTTCCATCAGGCCTCGCCCATGGATGGTGCGCAGGATCGGCATGCCCAGGTCGGCGAGGGTGCGGGTCGCCACGGCCTCCTCGCCGCGGCGCAGCCGCGGGCCCATGCGGCAAACCACGGCCCCGCCCTTCATGGCGAGGGACGAATCCCGAGTGTAGCAGGACTTGATCCGCCCATCCGACACGCCGTCGAGGAAGGCCACCTGGACGCCCTCGCGCTCCAGCGCCGCGACCAGGGCGTCGTGCTGGGCCTGCATCTCGGCGAGCGGCGGGATCTCGTCGCTCTGCCAGTACCAGCCGGCCTCGGGATCGCCGAAGGCGCCGATCTCCTCGATCCGCTTGGCGGGATCGATCACCGCCATCTCGGCGCCCGGCCGGTGCATGAGCACGAGCCGCAAGCGGCCGACGTCGCTGTCGCAGCCCCAGCGGCGCCCCCACACGGCTTCCTGCTGCTCGGGCGTTTCGAAGGCGGGCTCCGCGTCGGCGCCGAACAGCTTGATGGTCTGGTTGTAGCGGTAATTGGCGTCGCTCATGCGCTGACAAATCTCCTAAGCTTCGACGGCTTGCTCCAAGGCGACGAGGGGCTCGCCGCTCAGCGCGGCGGTGAGCTGGTGCTCGGTGATGTTGGCGCCGGTCAAGATAAGGACGATGCGTTTGCCGGTGAGCGCCCCGCGGCCGGCGTAAGCGGCGGCGAGGCCGGCGGCGCCGGACGGCTCGACCAGCACATGGGCGCACTCGATCAGGGTGCGCACCCCGGCCAGGAGCTGCTCGTCCGAGCGGGTCATGGCGTCGTCCACAGTGGCCAGCAGGCCAGCCAGCGCGCGTTCGGCCGGCACCCGGCAGATGAGGCCGTCGGCGGTGCTCTGGGCGGGCCTCTCGATGGCGCGGCCGGCGTGGAAGCTCTCGACCATGGCGGGCGCGCCCTTGGCTTGCACGGCGATCACCTTGGCGCCCGGCTGGAGCCCCTTGACGGCGGTGGCGACCCCGGTGGCCAGGGTGCCGCTGCCCATGGGCACGAAGACGGCGTCGATGTCCTTGAGCGCCCGGGCGGCTTCGAGGCCCAGGGTGCCGGCGCCCTCCATGAGGTCCAGGCTCTCGCCGTCGTCGACGAAGAGGGCGCCGTTGCCGGCGGCGTAGGCGATGGCCTCCGCCTTGGCGGCGTCGAGGTCGTGGCCGACGGCGTGGATGGTGCCGCCGAAGGCCTCGATCATCGCCTGCTTCACCGGGTTGGGCGGCTCCGGCAGGAAGATCTTGGCGGCGAGGCCCAGGAGGCGCGCCGCATAGGCGACGCCCTGGCCGTGATTGCCGGTGGAGCTGGTGCAGGCAGAGGCGAGTCCGCCCGCCTCCTGGGCGCGGGAAAGGGCCGCCAGCGCGCCACGCAGCTTGAAGGAGGTGATCGGCGAGGCCGTTTCCAGCTTCAGCCAGACGTCGGCGCTCATCGCCCGCGACAGGATCTCCGAACGCAGCAAAGGCGTCTCGGCCAAGTGCGGGCGGATGCGGCCCTCGGCTTCCTCGATGCCGGCGAGTGTGGGCAGCTCCATGTCGGGTCGGTCTCCGTTGCTCAAGACTGTTGATTGGCCCTAGGCCGCGCGCCAGCCGATGTCGCGGCGGCAGAAGCCTGCTGGCCAGTCGATGCGGTCGACGGCCGCGTAGGCGCGGCTCTGCGCCTCGCCGACCGTGGCGCCTAGGGCGGTGACGCCAAGCACCCGGCCGCCGTTGGCCAGCAGCGCGCCGTCCTCGCCCGCCTTGGTGCCGGCGTGGAAGACGGTGACCGCTTCGTCGCTCTCCGCCGCCTCGACGCCTCCAATGACCGTGCCTTTCTCGTAGCTGCCCGGATAACCCTTGGCGGCGAGGACGACGGTGAGCGCCGCCTCCTCGTACCAGCGCAGGTCGAAGCTCTGCAGCAGGCCGTCGCTGGTGGCGATCAGCGCCGGCAGGATGTCGGACTTGAGGCGCGCCACCAGGGCCTGGCATTCCGGGTCGCCGAATCGCACGTTGTATTCCAAGAGCTTGGGCCCCTCGGCGGTGATCATCAGGCCGCCGTAGAGGACGCCCTTGTACGGCCGGCCTTCCTCGCGCATGGCATGCACCGTCGGCTGCAGGATCTCGTCCATCACCCG
>JAUVQB010000325.1 GCA_030598385.1 Alphaproteobacteria bacterium
GGGCCGATCGCGACATCCGGACCTACGAGCGGCTGGCAAGCGTGTTCTTCAAGACCTTCCCGCAGCTCGACGACGTGAACTTCAGCCACGCCTGGGGTGGGCCGATCGCGCTGACCACCCGGATGGCCGTCCACTTCCAGCGCTACCACGGCGGAAAGGCGATCTACGCGGGCGGCTACTCGGGTTTCGGCGTCTCGGCCTCCCGCTTGGGGGCACGCCTGGGCCTGGCTCTGCTCGACGATCCGAGCGCGCCGGAACTGCGGCTCGATCTCGCCGCAAAGATGCCGCGGCTGATCCCGCCCGAGCCGTTCCGCTGGACCGGCGCCAAGCTCACCATGTACGCCCTCGAGGACGCCGACGAGAAGGGCGGCTGGCGCCGGGCCTGGCTGCGCCTGGTCCACGCCATGGGGTTTCCGCTTTAGCCGGCCCCGTCGCGTCGCGCCAGTTGCTGTCGCAGGCTTTCGATCTCTCGCTCTGTTTGTTCCAGGTCGTGCCGCGTCATTGCGGCGTTCTTTTTGAGGACTCGGGCGCGGGCCTCCAGGGCGTGGGAGTGCCCGCCGACCCGTTCTAGGGCGTCGCGGGTGCGCCGGCCTTCGTGCAGGAACTCGCCAAGCGCCAGATCGAGCGCCCGCCGCTTCACCTCCAGGCGCTCGATCTCCCGCTCGAGGCCGTCCCGTTCGGTTTGTGTGGGTGGTGTCGCCATGAAACGCGGGGCCCGGCTTTGGCGAAGGGGCTTGGTATAGCACCCTGCCAATGCGGCTGACAGACACGAGACTTGTCACGGCCGGCTTCGGCATGGGAAAGATCTTCCTTCCACCAGGGACAACAGACGACGAAACTCCGTTGGGAGCCATGAACGTGAACATCGCGATCGATCGCCCGAAAGCCGCGCTGGAGACCTTCCCCTCGACCGAGGCCATGGTGAGGACCCGGCGTCCGACCCGACCGGTCTATTGCCTTTACCCCCATCTCACGCGGAACATGGCGCGCCGCTTCCTGGAGGGCTTTCCCGGCCATGTGCTCTTCGCGGTGAAGGCCAATCCGGAGCCCCCGGTCCTGCAAGGGCTCCATGACGCCGGCGTGCGGCATTTCGACACCGCGTCTCTCGAAGAGATCGCGCTGGTCCGCACGCTGCTGCCGGACGCCGAGTGCTACTTCATGGCCCCCAGCAAACTGGTCGGCGCCGCCGAGGCGGCCTACCGCGACTACGGCGTTCGGCACTTCGTCGCCGACCATGAAAGCGAGGTCGCGCGCCTCATCGCCGTGACCGGGCCGGAGGCGACCGTCCATATCCGCATGAAGGCGCACAGCGAGGAGTCGATCTACGAGCTGTCGAGCAAGTTCGGGGCGGAGGAGGCGGAGACCGCGGCACTCCTGCGCCAGGTTGCGGCGGCCGGCCGGCGGCCGGGCCTGGCCTTCAATGTCGGCTCCATGTGCCTGCACCCCGACGCCTATCGCCGCGCCATCGGGGCCGCCGCGAAGGTGGTGGCCGAGAGCGGCGTCGAGATCGCCTCGCTGGACGTGGGCGGCGGGTTTCCGTCGCCTTATCCGGGCATCGAGGTGCCGCCGCCGGCGGATTTCTTTTCGGCCATCGGGGACGCGGCCGAGGCGGCCAAGCTCCCGGCGGACTGCGTGCTGCTGTGCGAGCCGGGCCGGGCGCTGGTCGCCGAGGGCCAGTCCCTGGTGGTCCAGGTGATTCTGGTCAAGCAGGACCAAGTCTTCCTCAACGACGGCATCTACGGCAGCTTGAGCGAGCCTGGGCTCTCCAACCGGCTGGTGAGCTTTCCGGTGACGGCCGTTCGCTCGGATGGCGATTTCGCCGCCGAAGTTCGCGACTTCACCGTCTTCGGCCCGACCTGCGATACGCTGGACGTGCTTCCGGTGAAGTTCCCGCTGCCGGCCGATATTCGGGTCGGCGACTGGGTCGAGGTCGGCCAGTTGGGCGCCTATAGCAACGCCATGCGCACCCGCTTCAACGGCTTCCATCCCGACGATTGGGTCACCATAGATGGGCCGGAGGCCCGGCCGCCGGGTGTGGCCGGGCCCTGAGCGCCTGTCCGAGCCAGACCGCTCTTAAAGATCGAGCTTGAGGCGGGCGCTTTTTGCGCGCGAACAGCAGACCGTGATCAGCTTGTTGGACTCTTTTTCCTCGTCGTCGAGGACGAAGTCCCGGTGGTCCGGTTCGCCTTCCAGCACGTCGACGATGCAGGTGCCGCAGAGGCCTTCCTCGCAGCTGCTGTCGACATCGTGGCCCTGGTCCAGCAGCACGTCGAGAATGGTCTTGTCGGGCGGCACCTTGTAGACGTCGCCGGTACTGGCGATCTCCACCTCGAACCCGGTGCTGGGCTCTTCGGCAACGTCCGGGTCGGTCGCGAAGAATTCGAAATGAACCGTGCCCAGGGGCCAATGCTCGCTGGCGTCGGTCACCGCATGCATCAGGCCGATGGGCCCGCAGCAATAGACGTGAGTGCCCTCTTCGACCTCGGCCAGCAGCGCACGCACGTCGAGCCCCTTGGAAGGATCGCCGCCGTCGTGGTGGAACTGGACGTGGGCAGCGAAGGGCTCGCCCGTCAATTCATTCCGGAAGGCCGTCTTCTCGGCGCTGCGGGTGCAGTAATGCAGGGTATAGTCGGCGCCCAGCGCCGCCAGCCGCCGCGCCATGGCCAGCATCGGCGTGATGCCGATGCCGCCGGCGATCAAGAGGTGGCGTTCGGCCTCCTCGTGCAGCGGAAAGTTGTTGCGCGGAACGGTGATGGTCACCTGATCGCCTTCGCGCACCACGTCGTGCATGCAGGCCGAGCCGCCGCGCCCGCCGGGCTCGCGCAGCACAGCCACCACGTAGCGGTGGGTCTCGCGGGGGTCGTTGCAGAGCGAAAACTGGCGTAC
>JAUVQB010000255.1 GCA_030598385.1 Alphaproteobacteria bacterium
AACGGTTTTCTTCCACGTCAGATTACATATTCCGCAATCCGGCGGCGCACCAGGCTGTCGAGCGAGGGCTCCTGGCGCTCGACCGGGTCGCGGGTCGCGCGAAAGGGGGGGCCCTCGCGATTGCTGGCCGGCAGGAAATCGACGAAGCGGCGCAGCTCCAGGAGCGCCTCCAGATCGTTCTCGAAGGCCTTGTGGGCGACCCCCGACTTGGTGGTGTGGGTGACCGCGCCACCCAGCTCCTCGAGGGTGACGGTCTCGTGGGTCACGGTCTTCACCACGTCCGGGCCGGTCACGAACATGTAGGAGCTGTCCTTGACCATGAAGATGAAGTCGGTCATGGCCGGCGAATAGACCGCGCCGCCGGCGCAGGGGCCCATGATGAGCGAGATCTGCGGCACCACGCCCGAGGCGATCACGTTGCGCTGGAACACCTCGGCATAGCCGGCGAGCGAGGCCACGCCTTCCTGGATGCGCGCGCCGCCGGAATCGTTGAGGCCGACCAGCGGGGCGCCGACCTGCATGGCCTTGTCCATGACCTTGCAGATCTTCTCCGCGTGCGGCTCGGACAGCGCGCCGCCGAACACGGTGAAGTCCTGGCTGAACACGAAGACCAGGCGGCCGTTGACGGTGCCGTAGCCGATCACCACGCCATCGCCAGGCACCTTGTTGTCGCTCATGCCGAAGTCGCTGCAACGGTGCTCGACGAACATGTCCCACTCCTCGAAGGAGCCTTCGTCGAGCAGCACCTCGATCCGCTCGCGCGCGGAGAGCTTGCCTTTCTTGTGCTGCGCCTCGACCCGGCGCGCGCCACCGCCGGCCCGCGCCCTTGCGCGCTTTTCCTCCAGTTGGCGGATGATGTCCTGCATGGCCGCCCCCCTATCGACGCCCGTTTCTTGTCATTGCCCCGCTGCTGATAGCATGCGGGCTCGCCCCGCTCAATCCGGCACCAGTTCGATGAGGCGCCGGGCCGCGCCCAAATCGGCGCGAACCGCCGCCCGGCGGCGCGTGGCCTCCGGGTCATCGCCCCACAGCTCGATCTGAAAGGTTGCGTCCAGCTCCGCGGCCTCGAAGGCGCCCTCGGCGCCGAGCCGCCCGCGATGGAGCGCGAAGGCGATGACCAGCGAGCCCGATGCCCGGGTCGCGTAGTCCAGAGCGGTCAGCGAGAGATCGTCCAGCACCTCCACGGCCCGCCGCAAGGCCACCAAGGCGCCCTCGGGCTGCGGTTGGTGGCGGATGCCGCAGGTCGCCCTGAGCGGCGCGTCGAGGTCACGGGCGGCCCAATCGAGCAGAGGCTGCCAGACCTCGGCCTGGCGGCCCACCAGCGCCTCGGGATGCTCCGCGCGGTAACACAGCAGGTCGCTGCCGGCAAAATCCAAAAGCTCGCTGATAACCGCGCTGCGGTTGGGCGCGACCTGGTCGATCGCCGTGCAGGCCAGGCTCATGAGCGGCATGGTCGCGGGCTCGATGCGCTGGCCCTGGGCCGCCCACTCCCCGGCCACCGCCTCGGCGAGCCCGGCGCTCGGAAGCACGAGGACCGCCTTGCCCGGTGTGCGGACCTCCCGCCCATCGAGCTGCACCGCGAAACCGCCCTCGCAAGCGGCGGCGCGGGCCTCCTGGTAGAAGCGTTTCAGGGGCGTCGCGGTCGCCATCTGCCTTAGTTGCCGAACAGCTTCTTGAGCCCCTCGCCCAGGCCCTCCAGGGTCTTGCTGACGTCCTCGCCGATGCTCTCGAGCGCCTTTGCCGGATCCTCGGTCACCGTGTCCAGGGTCGACTTCTGCTCCTGGGCCTGGCCGCTCGCGGCTGCCTCCAGCGCCGCCACGCAGGCGTTCTCGCCGCCGTCCGAGACGGACTTCTCGGCGATCAGGCTGCCGATCGCGAGCGGCGGCGCCACGAACATGCCGATAATCTTGGCCGCGCCGAGGGCGGTGCCGACCGGGTCCGGCGTGAAGGAGGGCGACTTGAGCGTCCCGCCGATGTTGAACGGCACCGCCAGGCTGGCAATGCTGATCTCGCGGGTCGCGGTATCCATGTGAAGCTCGAGCCGCTCCGTCTTGAGATCGACGATCCCGCCGCCGGTCACCGTGAAGGCGTCGGAATCGAAGATCATGGCGACGCTGGTGGCGAGCCCCCGCTCGATGTCGAAGCGGCTGACGATGCAGTTGAGCTTGGCGTCTTCTTCTCCGCCCATCAGTGGGCCCAGAACATCGCTCAGGCCGACGCCGGCGACCTTCAAGAGCTGGTTGCTGATGACGCCTTCGCCGGAGACGATCTCGGTCTTGCCGTTGAGGCCGGCGGCGATGGCGCGGGCGGAATCGCCGGCCCCTCGCAGGTCGATGTCCAGGTCCAGGGTGCCCTCAACGCCGTCTTCGAGCTCCATGTCCTTCAGCAGTTGGCCATAGTCGATGTTCTCGCCCGTTACTTTGGCCACCAGGCTAGGAATCTCCTTGGCGCCGTCCAGATCGACGTTCGCCTCGAGGCTGCCGCCCGCGAAGCGGGTGGTGAGCGGCGCCAGCCGGAGACGCCCGCCTGCCAGCCTGAGCGTCAGGTCAAGGTCCTGGAGTGCGAGCTTCTCCTGCAAGCGCAGGGTCGCGACGTTGACCTTGAGATCGGCGTCCACGGCCTTGAGGCCGTCGAGCGGTAAGGGATCTTCGGTGAAGACGTAGGGGCTCTCCGGACCCTCCCCTGCAGCCTCCCCCGCAGCCTCCCCTGGGGCCGCAAAGTCGGCCAGGTCCAAGAGCTGGGACGTGAGCGCGCCGGAGAGCGCGGGGCGCGCGCCACCCAAGGCCAGCGTTGCCTGACCGGTCAGGTCGCTGCCGCCGATCTTGGCGGCAAGCTCGGTCAGCGAGATCGGATCGCCGTCCGTCTTGAGCCGGGCGGAGACGTCGTAGGGCCCGAGTGGCGGCAAGACGGCGCCGGCCACGGCGCCCAGCTCGGCCAAGCTTTCGCCCCTGGCGGAGATCTTGAGATCGATTCCCCCGCCAGTGAGGGGCTCGGCGATGACCCCCGCGACCGTCACGATCGCGCCGCCAACCTCGGCCGTCAGGTCGACCGGGAAGGGCCCTTCGTTGAGCGCCACGGGCGCGCCCAGCGAGCCGGACAGTTTGATGGCGGAGCCATTGTATGTCCCCTCGAGGTTCAAGGAGATCGGCTGGTTCGGGCCTTTCGCGCTGCTGGTGAGCCGGCTCAACGCGACTTCCATTACTTCGCCGGTCTGGCCGTCGCGGTAGGTCAGGAGGCCGTCCTCGATGACGATCTCGTGTAGGATCGGCATGCCGCCGACGGTCGTCTCCGCGGCTGGCCCGGCCTCCTCCGCGGTTTCCTCGGCGGTCTCGGCTATCCCTTCGAGCGACCAGTTGGCCCGGCCTTCCGCGTCGGTCTCCAA
>JAUVQB010000495.1 GCA_030598385.1 Alphaproteobacteria bacterium
GTCGCAGGCCCTGATCCGGCTGCAGGTCAGCCGCAAGACCCCGCCGGCCCTGCTGGCTTTGGGTTCGCGGCGCGCCAAGCAGTTCCATGAAGGCCAGCGCACCGAACTCCTCACCTTCCTTGCACGGACCTTGGAGCGCAGCATCCGGGCATGGCTCAAACTTCCCGATTGACGGACGGTAAAGCGGACGAGCAGGCCGCAGCGTCCGACCCGCCATTTTCTTTGGACGATCGCTTGACCCGCGAGTTGGGCGAGGCATTCGCCGACTGGCGGCGCTGGCTCGCCGCGGAACGGCGCGCCTCGCACCACACCGTCGCGGCCTACGAGCGGGACCTCGGCGACTTCTTGGCTTTCGTTTCCGGACATCTCGGCGACCGACTCGGCCTCGGCGAGTTGGCCGGCCTGAAGGCCAGCGACTTTCGCGCCTGGCTGGCCGCGCGCGCCGGCCGCGGCTTACAGGCCAGTTCCACTGCCCGGGCGCTCTCGGTCGTGCGCGGCTTTTTCCGCTGGCTGGAAAAGCGCGGCCTCGCCGAGAACCCCGCCGTGGGCGCCATTCGCACGCCGAAGGTCCCCCGCTCGGTCCCGCGCGCGCTCAGCCAGGAGGAGGCGAGCGAGGCGCTCGACCTGATCGAGGGCCTCGATGACCGCGCCTGGGTCAACAAGCGCGACACGGCGGTCTGCCTGCTGCTCTACGGCTGCGGCCTGCGCCTGGGCGAGGCCCTGAGCTTGCGCCGGCGGGACGCCCCGACGGCCGGTCAGGACAGCCTGCTCATCACCGGCAAGGGCCGTAAGCAAAGGATCGTGCCCCTGCTGCCGCCGGTCGTCGCGGCCGTCGACGACTACCTCGCCGTCTGTCCCCATTCACTGCCGGGCGACGGCCCCCTCTTCGTCGGCATTCGCGGCGGTGCCCTCGGCCCGCGCCAGGTGCAGCAGCGCCTGGTCGAACTGCGCCGCCTGTTGGGCTTGCCCGAATCGGCGACGCCCCATGCGCTGCGGCACAGCTTCGCCACCCATCTCTTGGCCGGCGGCGGCGATCTCAGGGCGATCCAGGAACTGCTGGGGCACGCCTCGCTGTCGACCACCCAGCGCTACACCGACGTGGACACGGCGGGCCTCCTGGCGGTCTACCGCAAGGCCCACCCCCGGGCAGGTAACTGAGCTCTCGAGTGGTATCCACTCGCGTGGAATCGCACCGGCCCGCTCCCCCTCCCGTCCACCCAATGGCATTGTACGCTGTGTGCGCGCGAAGCGCGGGTGCTTCGCACCGGGAGGGGGAGCGGGCCGGAATCGTGAGAGCGAAAAACGCTCCTAAGAGGTGCCGCCGGATCGCCGTCCGAGACCCAGGATAGCGACGGGGCCGAGCGCGACGGCAAGGCCGCACGACAGGAAGGCAAGGCCCCAGGACAGGGTGCTGGTGCCGCCACCCGCTAGGTCGAGCACGCCGCCGAAGACGATCGGTCCGATGAAGGCGCCAGCAAAGCCGATGAATGAGTGCACCGCCATGGTGGCGCCCCGGCCCCCCGCTGCGGCATGGGCCAACACGCCGGCGGTGATCGAGGCCGAGTCGGCGGTCACCGTGACGCCATAGATCAGGCAGATCATGACAAGAAGCGGGA
>JAUVQB010000460.1 GCA_030598385.1 Alphaproteobacteria bacterium
CTTCGTCCTTGGTGAGACAGAGGGGCGGGGCGAAACCGATGATGTCGCCATCGGGCATGGCCCGGGCGATCAGCCCCCGCTCGAGCGCGGCGGCGGCGACCCGAGGGCCGACCTTGAGGGCGGGATCGAACAGGCGCCGCTCGGCCTTGTCGGCGACGAACTCGACGGCGGCGAGCATACCCTCTCCGCGCACGTCGCCCACCATGGGATGTTCCGCGAGCGCGTCGCGGAGCGTCCCGTTGAAATAGGCGCCCACCTCGCGGGCGTTTTCCACCAGGCCCAGCTTGTCGATCAGCTCCAGATTGGCGATGCCCGCCGCGGCGCAAAGCGGATGGGCCGAATAGGTCCAGCCGTGGCCGATCACGCCGAGCTCGTCGCTGCCCTGCTCCAGCACCTGCCACACCTTGTCCGAGACGATGCTGCCGGAGAGCGGCGCGTAGGCCGAGGTGAGGCCCTTGGCGATGGTGATGATGTCGGGCGCCATGGCGTAGTGGTCGCTGCCGAACATGGAGCCGAGGCGCCCGAAGCCGGTCACCACCTCGTCGGCGATCAGCAGCACGTCGTGCTTCTCGAGGACCGCCTGGATCTTCTGCCAATAGCCCTCGGGCGGCGGCACGATGCCGCCGGTGCCGAGCACCGGCTCGCCGATGAAGGCGGCCACGGTCTCCGGCCCCTCGGCGAGGATCAGCGCCTCCAGCTTGTCGGCGCAGGCTTGCGAGAACTCCTCCTCGCTCTGGTCCGGGTCCTCGCGGCGGAAGTAGTACGGCGCCTCGGTGTGGAGGATCGGTTCGCACGGCAGGTCGAAGGCCTTGTGGAACAGCGCGAGGCCGGTCAGCGAGCCGGTCATGATCCCCGAGCCGTGATAGCCGCGCCAGCGCGAAACGATCTTCTTCTTCTCCGGCCGGCCGAGAACGTTGTTCATGTACCAGACCAGCTTGATATTGGTCTCGTTAGCGTCGGAGCCCGACAGGCCGAAATAGACCCGGCTCATGGTCGTCGGCGCACGCGCGATGATCATCTCGGCGAGACGAATCGCCGGCTCGTTGCCGTGGCCCGCGTAGGAATGATAGTAGGCGAGCTTCTTCGCCTGCGCCGCAATGGCCTCGGCTATTTCATGACGGCCATAACCTACATTGACGCAGTAGAGGCCGGCGAAGGCGTCGAGGCTCTCGCGGCCTTCGCGGTCGACGACGGTGACCCCTTCGCCGCTGTCGATGATGCGCGCCGGCGTCTCGCCGCGGGCATGGCCGGCCATGTGGGTCGAGGGGTGGAACAGGTGATCGCGGTCCACGCTCTCGAGCGGGTCGCGGTTGGCCAGGCCGGGGGCGGTCATGGCGGGTCTCTCCTCACGCTCTTGGGATGGCGCCATGTTGGGGGCCGCCGCAAAGGACATCAAGAGGCAACTTCAAGCGCGGGCTGTACCCCAGTTTGAAATTTGCCGCGCTGACTGCGCAAAGCAGACTCGAATGTCCGATGTTGAGGGAAGAGCGGTCCCAGTTGGGACATCTCGCATGAGTCTCCGGATGGCCAGAAGCGGGCATTAAGGCTTTCCGGCAGAGCCTACCGTGGTGCAGTGTTAAGTCGATATTCGAGCATCAATGCTTAGCGGACGCGGTAAGGTCCGCGCTTTGCCCATGTCAACGAAGCGCCCGACCCAGTCATCGGCAATTGCGAGCCACATAGGTCGCCGCGACCGGGGCGATCCTCTCCTGGACCACGGCAATGATCTCGCGGTCCGCGGAAGACCACAGCCGCGCTGCTTCCATCACGCACGGCTCGAGGATGCCGTACATCAGCCCTTCGTGGTAGAGCGGAGCGTGAACCA
>JAUVQB010000294.1 GCA_030598385.1 Alphaproteobacteria bacterium
CCGGGCGATTCCTCGTCCGAACATAAGTTCAAGGAAATCAGCGAGGCTTACGAAGTCCTGAAGGACGAGGAGAAACGGGCGGCCTACGACCGCTTCGGCCATGCCGCCTTCGACGGCGGCCCCGGGTCGACCGGGCCAGGCGGTTTCAACTTCACGGGCGGATTCGCCGACATCTTCGACGAGATGTTCGGGGAATTCATGGGCGGCCGCCGCTCCGGCGGGCAGCGCCGTGGGGCGGATCTCCGCTACAACCTGGAGATCACCCTCGAAGAAGCCTTCCAAGGCAAGACGGCCCAGATTCGCGTACCGAGCAGCGTCCTCTGCCAGGGGTGCGACGGCAGCGGCGGCGAGAAAGGCTCCTCGCCGGTGGCCTGCCAAACCTGCGGCGGGCGCGGGCGGGTGCGCGCCCAACAGGGCTTTTTCACCATAGAGCGCACCTGTGCGGCCTGCGGCGGTGCAGGGCGGGTGATCGAAAAGCCATGCCGCTCGTGCAGCGGCTCGGGGCGGATTCAGAAAGAAAAGACCCTGCAGGTCAACATCCCGATCGGCGTCGAGGACGGCTCGCGCATTCGCCTGGCCGGCGAGGGCGAGGCGGGCCTGCGCGGCGCGCCGCCGGGCGATCTTTACATCTTCCTTACCCTCAAGCCCCACCGCTTCTTCCAGCGCGACGGCGCCAGCATTTACTGTCACGTGCCGTTGCCGATGACCACGGCCGCCCTCGGCGGCAACATCGAAGTGCCGACCGTCGACGGCAGCCGGGCGCGGGTGAAGATTTCGTCCGGCGCCCAGACCGGACAGCAGTATCGCCTGAAGGGCAGGGGCATGACGGTGCTGCGCTCCACCACCCGCGGCGATATGTACATCGAGATTGCCGTGGAAACGCCGGTCAACCTGACCAAAAAACAACAGGAACTGCTGCGGGAGTTTGAGGGCGCCGGCAAGTCCGGCAAGACCAGCCCCCAGTCCGAGGGTTTCTTCGCCAAGGTCAAGGAGTTCTGGGAGGACCTGACGGAGTAGCGGCCGTCAGGCACTGTCGCCTTTGCCCAACGCCAAGTACTCCGCGCGGCTGAGACGGAAGACCGCCGCCGTCTGGCCGTAGTGAACGGCGTCGGCTTGGCGCGCCAAGCCTATTTTCTGCAAGACACGGCGCGAGGCAAGGTTGTCCGGATGGCTGACCGCCACGATGGGGTCGAATTCGAAGCCGCGGAAGCCATAGTCGAGCACCCAGGCGGCGGCCTCGGTCGCGATGCCCCGGCCCCAGGCCTCGGACCGATAGCGGTAGCCGATCTCGATCAGGCCGGTCTGCTCCAGCGCAAACAGCCCGCACCAGCCAAGGAATCCGGGCGCCGCCCGTTCCTCGACCGCCCATATGCCGCCCGTCTCGGGCCAGCCCTCGGCGAATCGCCCCCGCAACACCTCGCGATGCGCCTCCGGGTCCGGCGGTGCGCCCCAGATGAACCGTGCGACGGAGGGATCCAAATCCATCGCGAGGCAGTCGTCCAGGTCGGCCGGCGTGCGGGGCCGCAAGCGCAAGCGCGGGGTTTCGAGGTCCGGCAGCACTGGCTTTAGTCCTGTCGCGGCAGGTAGGCGTCCGACCACTTGAGCACCAGGTTGAAGGAGACGCTGACGCGCGGCTCGTCCGACAGGTTCGGGTGCACGAAGTGGAACAGGAAGGCGGGCCACAAGAGGATCTCGCCGGCCTCTGGTCTGAGCGTATATTCCGCCTCGATCTGCGGGTCGTCCTTGATCGCCGACATGTTGACCGCGCCGCGCGGGTCGTAGAATGAGATGGCGCCGGGGCGCAGGTCCTTGCGTGCCTCTTGGGCCTCCGGCTGCTTGGGAACGCTGAGGTAGTAGGTGCCGCTCAGGTAGGCGTGGGGGTGGTTGTGGGGGTCGTGGTAATCGCCGCGACGGTTCACGTTGGCCCAGCCCTGCAGACTCCAATTGACCGGGTAGGCGAGGCCGACCCGTTTGAGGTAGTCGATCGCGGTCTTGTTGACGCAGTCCTTGAGCCAGCCGGCGGCGGCATGCTCGAGCGCCAGGAGGTTGGTCTCGCGATAGTCCGTCGTCAGGTCCCGGTTGCGGGATTCGAGATCCTCGATGAGCGCCAGCAAGGCTTCGTTCGCCGCCTCGCGACCGGGCAGGCGGCGGCGCAGGAAGAGCGTCGGCCAGAGTTGGGTGAAGCCGTCGCCGTCGGGTTCGGGGTGGCTCTCTGTCATCGGCTCCAGCTTGGGTCGCCTTTGCTCTTCTGGCAAGCCATGCTAAACGGGCTGGATGGGCCCAAGGGGGTGCCTTCAGGGGAGGCCGCGGATGGAATCGATGGGGATCGGCATCGTCGGCTGTGCCGGCCGCATGGGCCGCATGGTGGCGCGTGTCGTCGAGGAGACGGACCTCTGCGCCCTTGCCGGCGGCACGGAATACCAGGGCGCCCCGGTGATCGGCCAGGATCTCGGCGAGCTCGCCGGGATCGGCGCCAAGGGCCTTGCGGTCGGCGACGACCCGGCGGCTCTGTTCGCCGCGGCCGATGCGGTGATCGACTTCACCACGCCGGCGGCGCTCTTGGTTCATGCCGGCCTGGCCAAAGCGACGAAGACCGTCTACGTGGCCGGCACCACTGGCCTGGGGGGCGAACACGAGGCGGCACTGACCGCCGCAGCCGCCGAGACGGCCGTCATGCAGGCCGCCAACATGAGCCTGGGCGTCAACCTGCTGTTGGCCCTGGTGGCGCAGGTGAGCGCGGCGCTCAGCCCAGAATACGACATCGAGATCCTCGAGATGCACCATCGCCACAAGGTCGACGCCCCCTCGGGCACGGCGCTGGCGCTCGGCCGTGCCGCCGCCGCGGGGCGGGGCGTCGAGCTGGAGGCGGTGGCACAGAAGGTGCGCGACGGCGTGACCGGGCCGAGGCGCCCCGGCGACATCGGCTTCGCCACCCTGCGCGGCGGCGACGCGGCCGGCGAGCACAGCGTCATCTTCGCTGGCGAAGGCGAGCGCCTGGAGCTGACCCACAAGGCGGGAACCCGCGAGATCTTCGCCCGCGGCGCGGTCCGCGCCGCGCTCTGGTGCCGCGGCCAGCCGGCCGGGCGCTACA
>JAUVQB010000480.1 GCA_030598385.1 Alphaproteobacteria bacterium
GCCAATGTCCGCTTTGGGTCATGTGTGGCCGGCGCCCTGCTGCGATCCTAGCCGCTGATGTGGTCGGCTACAGTTGCCACATGGTCGAGGACGAGGAGGCGACGGCTAAAAGGTTGCGCGCGTAACTGGCACCGGGCGACGCCAAGCGCGTCGTCGATGGCGGTCTCGCCGCACGACGGCTATCCGAGGACGGAAAGAGCGGCGCGACATGTACTTCGACAGACGGCTGTGGACGTTCACCGAAGGCGTGCGCCGCCGCATCGCGGGCGCGGTGCTGATCAGCCTCGTCTCGGCCGCCGTCGGCGTCGCCCGGCTGGCGTTGCTCGGCTGGTTGCTCGCGAAGGTATTCCGGGGCGCGGGCGTGGACGAGCTGACCCTCCCCTTCGTCGCCATCGCCGGCGTCATGGTGCTGCGCGGCGGGCTCGAATACTGGCGCACCATGATTGCCCACAAGACCGCGGCGCTGGTTCAGCTCCACATCCGTAAGCGTCTCTACGACAAGATCATCGAGCTGGGGCCCGCGCATTTCGGGCTCGAGCGCACCGGCGACGTCATCGCGTCGATGGTCGACGGCGTCGAACAGCTCGAGACCTACTTCGGCCAATACCTTCCCCAGCTCATCGTCGCAGCGCTGCTGCCGCCGGGCATCTTCCTCTTCGTGGTCTTCCTCGACCTGCCGGTCGCGGCGCTGCTGGTCGGCTTCGCGCTGATCACCCTGGTCGCGCCGGCGGCCTTCCACGCCTGGGACAACAAGGCGTCGCTGGCGCGCGGCCAGGCCTACGGCGAATTTGCTGCGGAGTTCCTCGATTCCGTCCAGGGCCTGGCCACCCTCAAGGCGTTCGGCCAGAGCGGCGCCCGCGCCCGGCTGCTGGCAAAGCGTGCGCGCGATCTGTTCAAGAGCACCATGTGGGTGCTGGCCACCAACTCCCTGTCGCGCGGCATCACCGACACCGGCATCGCCGTGGGCGCCGCCGCGGCCCTTGCCCTCGGCGCCTACCGTGTGGCCGGCGGCGTGATGAGCCTCGAAGCGCTGCTCGTGGTTCTGATGATGGGCATCGAAGTCTTCCGGCCGCTGCGCGAGCTGCGCTTCTTGCTGCACGACGGCATGCTGGGGCAGTCGGCGGCACAGAAGATCTTCGCCCTGTTCGATTCGCAACCGCTCATTCGTGACGACAATGGCCGTGACGACCACATCGGGCGGGCGGGCGCAGCGGCGCTCGAGCCCTCGGTCGCGTTCGAGGACGTGACCTTCGTCTACCCGGGCGCCCGGCGCGCCTCGCACCAGGGCTTGAGCTTCCGCGTCGCGGCGGGCGAGCGGGTCGCCATCGTCGGGCCGTCGGGCGCCGGCAAGTCGACGATTCTGCGCCTTCTCCTGCGCCTCTACGACCCCCAGGAGGGAAGCGTCCGCATTGGCGGGCGCGACCTGCGCGAGCTCGGCCTCGACGCGTTGCGCAGCCAGCTCGCCGTCGTCAGCCAGGATACCTATCTGTTCCACGGCACGGTCGAGGACAGCCTGCGATTCGGCAAGCCGGACGCCACCCAGGGCGAGATCGACGCCGCGGTGCGCACCGCCAACGCGCAAGGATTCATCGAGCGCCTGCCCCAGGGGTACCAGACCGTGATCGGTGAGCGCGGCATCCGCTTATCAGGCGGTCAGCGCCAACGCATCGCCATCGCCCGCGCGCTGTTGCGCGATGCGCCCATCCTGGTGCTCGACGAGGCGCTTTCGGC
>JAUVQB010000315.1 GCA_030598385.1 Alphaproteobacteria bacterium
ATCTCGTAGGTGTCGGGCCGACAGTTTAGCGATAACCGGCGGCCGCGAAAGTGTGCTTTTGCAGGCTGAGACCAGGGCCGGCCGATGGCCTCGGTCAGGAGAGAAAGGCATCCGAGGCTTCGTGTTTGACTTTGATCCTATCTCTATCCAAACTCTGAGATACTAATCGTAACTACATATTTTTACGCGTTTATTCAAATGAGAAATCTGAGCCTTAAAACCAGATCGGATCCGGCGAAAATTCTACCGCCGGGAACCCGCGTTCCGGATGAGCGGGTTCGCAGCCCGATAGCTCTCCTGACTTGTCCGCGCGGCGCGGGTCGCCTAAGTAGTCAGGCAACCAGCCCCGTTCACCCGATCACTTGTCGAGCGACATGACCCTTTGGCTGATCCTGGGCGCCATGGGCGCGGCCGTGGCCACGATCCTGTTTCTCGGATTGCGGCGCGGGGGTCCTCTGCCGAGCGACGCCGCGGATCACGACCTCGCCGTCTATCGCGCCCAACTCGACGAACTCGACCGCGACCGCGAGCGTGGGGTCCTCGAGGACTCCGAGCTGGGGTCGGCCCGCATCGAGGTCCAACGGCGCATGCTGGCCGCCGACGCCCGGCGCGGCCGGACCGGCGATGCGTCACCGAGGAAGGCCGGATGGGTTGTTCCGCTGGCTCTTGCGTTCGGCGTGCCGCTTGGCGCCGGTGCGGTCTACCTCTGGCTCGGAAATCCCACCGTCGACAGCCAGCCTTTCGCCGAACGGCAGGGAAGAGCTGCCCCGTCGGCCGAAGGCGGCGAGCCCCTGGCCGACGTGGCAACCATGATGGCACGATTGCGCGAGCGCCTGTTGGAGGAGCCGGACGACCTGCAGGGCTGGATCAATCTCGGCCGCGCCGCCTATGCAATGGGCGACTATGGCGAGGCCATCAGTGCTTACCAGCGGGCCATCGCCATCGGCAGCGACCTTGGCCATCTGCACTCCGCCCTCGGCGAGGCCCATGTTATGTCGGCCGGTGGAATCGTCACCGAGGCGGCGCAAAAAGCCCTGGAGGCGGCCGTCGCCCGCGACCCCACGGACCCGCGCGCGCGCTTCTACCTGGCGATTGCCCGCGAGCAGGACGGCGACAAGGAGGGCGCGCTGGCGGCGCTGACCGCGCTCGTCGACGACGCGCCCGCCGATGCCTCCTGGGCCGAGGGGGTTCGCCAGCGGGCCGCGGCAATCGTACAGGACCTCGGGCTGGATCCGGCGAGTGTTGTGCCCCCGGGGGCAGCGGACCTCGCCGCGAGCCCGGAAGACGCCGAGCAACTTGCGGCCCGCCTGGAGAGCGACCCCAAGGACTATCAGGGCTGGATCGAGCTCGCGCGCCTGCGCGTCGCGTTGGGAGACACGGACGGTGCGCACGATGCTCTGGCGCGCGGCGCCGAGGTCTATGCCGGCGCACCCTTCGTCCAGCAGCAGTTGCGCCAGGCCGCTGTCGAGCTGGGGTTGGAAGGCGCTCAAGGGACGGCCCGCGGCCCGAGCGCCGAGGACATGGCGGCCGCCTCCGAGATGAGCCCCGATGAGCAGCAGGAGATGATCCGCGGCATGGTCGCCGGCTTGGCCACCCGCCTCGACGACGATCCGGACGATGCCCAAGGCTGGAGCATGCTGGGCCGCTCCTACGGCGTGCTGGGCGAGCCCGGGAAATCGGCCGAGGCCTTCGGCCGCGCCGCCGAGCTGCTGCCCGACGACATGGAGGCCCAGCTCGACTACGCCACGGCGCTGCTGGAGGCCGCCGGCGCGGGCGCCCCGCCGCCGGAGGCCGTCGCCCGGCTCGAAAGGATCGTCGCCCGCGACCCCTCGAACCCGGATGCGCTTTACTACCTGGGCGAGGTCGCGCAGCGCCAGGGCGACACGGCCGGCGCCGCCCTCTACTGGCAGCGCTTGCTCGCGCAACTACCGGAGGAGTCCCCGGACCACGCCTGGCTGAAGGCGCGCATCGAGGCGTTCGAGACTAGCAATTGACGCTGGGATTGACCGGGGCGATAGAGTGGTTACTGTCCCGTCACCACGGCCCCCTAGAGGGCCGATGAGGGAGGCCCGACCCGTGCCAGAGACCCCCTTCCCGCACCTCTTCTCGCCGCTCGCGCTGCGCCACAAGACCCTGAAGCACCGCCTCAACATGGGCGCCCATACGGCCAACATGGCCGAGGGCGGGCTGCCGGGCGAGCGCCACCTCGGCTACTACACCGAGCGCGCTCGGGGGGGTGCCGCGATGATCGTGGTCGAGCCGGTGCCGACTCACCGCACCGGGGTCCTCACCCGCGGCAACTTCCGCCACGAGGACGACAGCATCATCCCGGCCTTCCGGCGCTTGACCGACGCCTGCCACGAATTCGGCACGGTGATGATCCAGCAGCTCTATCACGTCGGCGCGCACGGCGATCCGGACAATTCCTTCGAGCCCAGCTGGTCGCCCTCGGGCCTGCCCTCGTACCACGACTGCGACGGAAGCCACGCCATGACCGAGGCCGAGATCGAAGAGGTCATCGAGGCCTTCGCCCAGGCCGCGCGCCGGGCCCGGGAAGCGGGCTTCGACGGCATCGAACTGTTCGCTGCCTACCACGCCTTGATCGACCAGTTCTGGACGCCGTGGTCGAACCGCCGCGACGACCGCTGGGGCGGCTCGCTGGAAAACCGCGTGCGCTTCTCGACCGAGATCATCGGCCGTATCCGCAAGCTCGTCGGCGAGGACTTCATCGTCGGGCTGGCGGTCTCCATGGACCCGGACGCGCCGGCCGCGCTCGGCATGGAGAGCCTGCAGGAAATCGTCGCCTGGCACGACGAACGCAATCTTATCGACTACGTCACCTGCGGCACCGGCAGTTATTTCGATCACCAGGACCTGATCCCGGCGTTCACCTACCCGGAAAAACTGGGCCCGCCCTTCGCCGAGGCGCTCAAACAGGTGGTCCGCCACGCCCAGGTTCAAGCCGAG
>JAUVQB010000262.1 GCA_030598385.1 Alphaproteobacteria bacterium
TCAACCCTTCGTGATTGGCCTCCTGGCTGGCCTCGCTCGATACTCGGGGACATGTCGGCCTTGCCATCCACGCGCACCTGGCCATCCACGCGCACCTGGCCATCCACGCGCACCTGGCCATCCACGCGCACCGGGCTCGTCGGCCTGACCCTGCTGGGTTTGGCGATCGCGGGCACTCTTGCGTTGGCGCCGGGTGCAACGGCCAATCCGAGTTCTTGGCGCTTCGAATGGCCGCGCACGGATTTCACCAAGACCAGCGTCGACTTCGACGAGATCCTCAGCGGCGGCCCGCCGAAGGACGGCATTCCCTCGATCGACGACCCGAAATTCGTGCCCGTGTCCGAGATGGCCGACCTCGGCCCGCAGGAACCGGTGATCGGGCTGGTGATCAACGGGGATGCCCGCGCCTATCCTCTGCGCATCCTCACCTGGCACGAGATCTGCAACGACGTGGTGGGCGGCGTACCCGTCGTCGTCACCTACTGCCCACTGTGCAATTCCGCCATCGTCTACGACCGGCGGGTAGATGGCGTCGCGACCGAGTTCGGCGTCTCCGGCAAGCTGCGCAACTCCGATATGGTGATGTACGACCGCAACACCGAGAGCTGGTGGCAGCAGTTCCTCGGCGTCGGCATCGTCGGCGAACAGACCGGAAAGGAGCTGCGCATGCTGCCGTCGCGGCTCGAATCCTGGGAGCGCTTCGCCGCCCGCCATCCCGATGGCCAGGTCCTGGTCCCCAACAACCCGAACCTGCGGCCCTATGGCCACAATCCCTATGTCGGCTACGATTCTTCGCGCCAACCCTTCCTCTATCGAGGCGAATACCCCGAGGGGATCGCCCCGCTCGCCCGGGTGATCGCCGTCGAGGACGAGGCCTGGGCCCTGGACCTGCTGCGCGAGAAAGGTCGCATCGAGGCCGGCGATCTCGTGTTGACCTGGGAGGCGGGCCAGAACTCCGCGCTGGATACGCGCACCATTTCAGATGGCAGAGAGGTGGGGAACGTGGTTGTGCAGCGCCAGAGCAGTGACGGCCCCGAAGACGTCGCCTACGACCTCACATTCGCCTTCGTGTTTCACGCCTTCCGGCCGGACGGCGCGCTGCATATCGACTGACGCACGTCCTGGAGTCGCGGCCGAACCAGCATTCTCGCCTCCGCTGCGCGCTCCTAGTGATAGCGAAAACCCAATAAATTCAGATCTGTAGCCGCGAGACATAAATTTCTTCGTGACATCAGGCGAGGAACGCTATGCTCGCGCCGACCCAGGGAGCATTGGTAAAAGGGCTCGGATCAGCGGCGTCGAACGGGCGTTCGATTTCGAGTTCGGTATACGAGTGAGCTTGCTCAACAAGCTGTCGGACTCCCTGTTGAGTGCCACCGGGCGCACGCGTGATCGTGCGTTTCTCGATGCCGCCATGGCCGCTTCGGCGCTGGTCGCCACGGCCGATGGCGACGTGAGTTTCGCGCAACGCAGCCGCCTCGACGACCTGCTGACCAGCGTCGAGCCGCTGAAGGTGCACGATGTGCATGATGCGGCCGACCTCTTCCGAATCTTCGCCGAGAATATCCTGGCACATCCGGAGGAGGGCCGCGCCCGGGCGCTGAAAGCCGTACGACGCGTCAATGGCGATAGCGACGGGGCGCGCCTCCTCTTGCGTATCGCCTGCGCCATGGCCCGGGCCGACGGGCCTTATTCCCGCCCGGGTATGGTACAGATCCGGCGGATCGCAATGACGCTCGGCGAGAGCGGCCTGGAGCTGGACGACGAGGACGCCGCCGAAGCCTTTGCGGGCGCGGACCGGCCCTATTTCATCACGGTCGGGAATCACAAAGGCGGGACCGGCAAGTCGACCACGGCCATGCATCTGGCGGTCGGGCTGATGACCCAGCGGCATCGCGTCGGATGCGTCGACCTGGACGGCAAGCAGGGCACGCTTTCCCACTACCTCGCCAACCGCCGCGAGACACGGGACTCCAGCGGCGGGAGCCTGCCCATGCCGTGCTTGCAGCGTATCGAGCCTGCCACCGGGCGCGACCGCGAGGCCGCGGAGGCGGAGGAGACCGACCGTCTCGAGGAGGCGATAGCGTCCTTGGCGGATTGCGATTTCGTGATCCTCGACACCCCCGGCAGCGACGGGCATTTGACCGACCTCGGGCACGCCCGCGCCGACACGCTCATCACCCCGCTCAATGACAGTTTCCTCGATATCGACGTGCTGGCGCGGATCGACCGCAAGCGCCGCCTGGTCCTTGGCCCAAGCAGCTATGCCGAGATGGTTTCCGAGCAGAGCGAGCGGCGGGTGGCCAACGGCCGGGAGCCAATCGATTGGCTGGTCATGCGCAACCGGCTGGCTCAGCTCGATGCGCGCAACACCCGCGACATGTCGCGCCTGCTCGAACAGTTGTCCGGGCGCATGGGATTCCGCCTCCAGCCCGGCCTGAGCGAACGGGTGATTTATCGCGAGCTCTTCTTCAGCGGCCTGACCTTGCTGGACCTTCCCGCCAACAAGGAGGAAGCGCGGGCCAACCCGAGCCGTTGGAACGCCAGGAAAGAACTCCGCGGCCTCCTCGACGTCGCCGTCACCAGGCGCCAGACCCGGCATTATCTACATTAACGAACCTCGGCCGCTCATTAGGCGACAATCACCAGCTCCGCGCTTCGACGGGCATTTCTATCCGCCGTTCGTTGCTGGGTCGAGACGACCCGTTCGAGCGCGGCCTCGATCACCTCGGGGCCGGCACCGGGCCAATGAGCCATTTCGCTGAGCGCCCGACGCCACAGGCGCGCGCCCGGCTCGCCGTTGAACAGGCCCAGGATATGCCGGGTCACGGCCTTCAAGGGCATGCCCGCCGCGCAGTGCGTTTCCACATAGGGTAAGAGCGCGCGCGCGATGCCCTCTCGGGTCGGCGCGGGGTCCGCCGTGTCGAAGAAGCGGCGGTCGGCCTCGGCCAGCATAAAAGGGGTCTGGTAGGCGCTGCGGCCGACCATCGCGCCATCCACACGGCCGAGGTGTCGGTCGGCTTCGTCGAGCGAGCCGATCCCGCCGTTGATGACGATCTCGATGTCGGGAAAGTCCTGTTTCACCCGATAAACCCGCGCGTAGTCGAGCGGCGGGACCTCGCGGTTCTGCTTCGGGCTAAGGCCGGTGAGCCAGGCCTTGCGGGCATGTACGGTGATGCTGCGGCACCCCGCGCCCGCGACGGTGGCGACGAAGTCCTTCAGGTGCCCATAGGAATCCCGCTCGTCGACGCCGGTGCGCGTCTTGACGGTGACCGGCAGGTCGGTCGACGACATCA
>JAUVQB010000071.1 GCA_030598385.1 Alphaproteobacteria bacterium
CCAAGCACCCGCTGTGGTGCGGCCCGCTGGGCTACCAGGGCTCCAAGGCCGGCATGAAGCTGATCGCCCAGGCCGACGTGGTGCTGGCGCTCGGCACCCGCCTCGGCCCCTTCGGCACCCTGCCCCAGCACGGCATCGACTACTGGCCGAAGACCGCCAAGATTATCCAGGTCGACGCGGACCATCGCATGCTGGGCCTGGTCAAGCAGATTTCCGTCGGCGTCTGCGGCGACGCCAAGGCCGCCGCCAAGCGCATGCTCGAGCTGCTCGGCAACCGGGTCATGGCCTGCCGCGACAACGCCGACCAGCGCCTGGCCGAGATCAAGTCCCAGAAGGACGCCTGGGAGTCCGAGCTCGACGGCTGGTCCCACGAGGTCGACGACTGGAGCCTCGAGGTCTCCAAGGAGAGCGACTACATGCACCCGCGCCAGATGCTGCGCGAGCTGGAGAAGGCCCTGCCGGAGAACGCCATGGTGTCCACCGACATCGGCAACATCTGCTCGGTCTCCAACAGCTATCTCAGGTTTCAGAAGCCGAACAGCTTCTTCGCCGCCATGAGCTTCGGCAATTGCGGCTACGCCTTCCCGACCATCATCGGCACCAAGGTGGCGGCGCCCGACCGCCCGGCCGTGGCCTACGTCGGCGACGGCGCCTGGGGCATGAGCTTCGGCGAGATCCTGACCTGCGTGCGCGAGGACATCCCGGTCACCGCCGTGGTGTTCCACAACAAGCAGTGGGGTGCCGAGAAGAAGAACCAGGTGGACTTCTACGGAACCCGCTTCCTCGGGGTCAATCTGGAGAACCCGAGCTTCGCCGAGATCGCCCGCTCGATGGGCGCCGAGGGCGTCACCATCGACAAGCTGGGCGACGTGGGCGAGGCGCTCGAGAAGGCCTGCGACGCCCAGAAGAACGGCAAGACCACGATCATCGAGGTGCTCTGCACCCGCGAACTGGGCGATCCGTTCCGCAGGGACGCGCTTTCCAAGCCGGTGCGCCTCTTGGACAAGTATAAAGACTACGTCACCGCGTAACATTCCGAGGTGAAAGGGGCGTCCTCATGGGGCGCCCCTTTTGAATTCAGCCGCGTTTCATCATGGAGCCCAGTCCGTGCTGAGTACCCTGCCCTTCGACACGCCGGACCAGGTGATCGCCCAGGCCAGCGGCGGTGCTGCCGCCGTGACCGCCGTTGCCGGCGCCGGCAGCCGCGTCGCCATGGAGAGCGCCCGGCGCGCGGCAGCGCAAGGCCTGATCGAACCGGTCCTGGTCGGCGACCTCGACGTCGTCGCCGCTATCGCCCGCGACATGGACTGGGACATGGACGGCATCCGCAGGGTCGCGGCCCTCGACGAGCGCCGGGCGGCCGAAGTCGCCGTGGCGCTCGCCCGCGGCGGCGAGGCGGCGGCGCTCATGAAGGGCCAGGTGCACACCGACGTGCTGATGCGCGCCGTCGTCGATCGCGACAACGGCCTGCGGACCGGCCGGCGCATGAGCCACGTCTTCTACATGACCGCGGCGGGCCGCGACGGTTCGATCGCTATCTCGGACGCGGCCATCAACGTGGCGCCCGACCCGGGCATGAAGCTCGACATCGTCAACAACGCGGTCGGAATGCTGCATGCCATGGGGATCGCCGAACCCAAGGTCGCCGTGCTCTCCGCCACGGAGACACCCATTGCCGCCATGCCGAGCAGCCTCGACGCCGCCGAGGTGGTGCGCCGCGCGGCCGAGGGCGAGGTATCGAACGCCGTGGTCGACGGCCCCTTCGCCTTGGACATCGCCGTCTCGCCCGAGGCCGCGGCCATCAAGGGCGTGGACAGCCCCGTCGCCGGACGGGCCGACCTTTTGATCATGCCGAACATCGAGGCCGGCAACGCCGTCTTCAAGGCCATGGTCTATTTCATGAGCGCCACGGCGGCGGGCCTGGTGATGGGCGCCAAGGTGCCGATAATACTCACCTCTCGCGCGGACCCGCCCGAGGCGCGCCTCACCGCCGCGGCGCTCGCCGCCATCGTCGCGCGGCACGATCCGGACTAATACCCCGCTCGGAGGTGGTGAGCTGAACTATCTACGCCGAGCCGCTCAGGATGCGGCGCTCTTGGTGGCGCCGAGCCTGGCGTGCAGCAGGTCCGCCAGCTTCTCGATTCCCGGCTCGATGCGCTCGCATTCGATCGACGAGAACCCGAGCCTGAAGTAGTTGTGCGGCGGCGGGTCGGAGCAGAAATGCATGGAGCCCGCTTCGATGATGACGCCGGCCCTGAGGGCATCGAGCGCAAGGCGGTCGCCGTCGAGGCCCTCGGGACCCTTGACCCAGTAGGAGGTGCCGCCGAACGACGGTGTGGTCGAGCACTCCGGCAGATGGCGCGCCAGCGCGGCGCCCAGGGTCTCCCAACGCTCCCGGTAGGCGCGCTGCAGCCGGTGGATGAGCGCCTCGTAGTAGCCGCCGGCGATGAACAGCGCGAGGGTGCGCTGGTTGTTCGACGGCGGATGGCGCAAGGCGAGACGGCGAAACAGGCGCGCCTCGCGGATCAAGTCGGCGGAGGCGACCAGGAACCCGATCCTGAGCCCCGGCGCCAGACTCTTGGAGAACGAGCCCACGTAGACGACGGCATGTTCCTTGTCCATCGACTTGAGCGCCGGCGTCGGCGAGCTGATGAAGTTGGCCTCCGGTTCGTAGTCGTCCTCGATCACCGAGACGCCGTGACGGTTCGCCAGCTCGAGCAGTTTGACCCGGCGGTCGAGCGGCATTGTGACCGTGGTCGGCGCCTGGTGGCTGGGCGTGACATAGACGCAGTCGCAGCCTTTCAGCTTGGCCTCCACCCGCATGCCGTCTTCGTCCACCGGCAGGGGTACGATCTTCGCGCCGGTCATGGCGAAGATGTTGCGGGCGTCGACGTAGCCGGGGTCCTCGAAGCCGAAGCGCGTCTTCGGCCCGGACAGCAACTGGGCGATCAGGAAGAGCGCGTTCTGGGCCCCCAGGGTGATGAGGATCTCGTCCGGCGCCGCGCGTACGCCGCGGCGCGGCAACACCCGGGTGCGAATCTCTTCGATCAGCATGGGGTCGTCCTCGACGAAGCTATCCTCGGTCCAGCTCTGGATGGCCGTGAGGCTGAGGGTCTGGCGCGAGCACATCCGCCATGCGGCGACGGGAAACAGCTTCGGGTCGACCTGGCCGTAAATGAAGGGATAAGGAAAGCGCCGCCAGTTCTTGGGCTTGCGGATGTGGTCCAGTTCGGTCGGCCGCACCCTGAGGCGGCGCTGCCAGTCCACCGCGTTCCAGTTGGCCGCGGCCGGCGTAATCGACAGGTCCGGCGGCAGGTCCGGCGGCGCGTGATCCCCGAGCACGTCGGGATTGACGAAAAACCCGACCCGCTCGCGGGAGTCCAGGAACCCCTCGTCGGCCAAGGCCTGATAGGCCAGGACCACGGTGTTCCGCGATATGCCGAGTGCTTGGGCCAGCCGCCGCGACGATGGCAGCGGATCGTCCGGCGACAGTCTCCCGTCCAAAATGGCATCCATCAGATGGCGCCGTAGCTGGGTCTGCAGGCTGACCCCGCGGCCGTGTTGCAAGGGAAACAGGAAATCGCGCACGCTCTGGCCTCAGAAGTCCGGGAGAACTGGTCCTTTCCGCTCTCACCCGAGGACTCTAAGATGACCTTGCTTTCGGGACAAGTTTGACCAGCGCGGCCGGCGGGCCCGCGAAAGGGGCCGCAACGGGGCCGCAACGGGGCCAGGCTCGGGTAAGACATCACCGATGACGAAGATTGATCGCAAGATCGACACCTCGCCGGGCGTCTCCGACGAGGTGAAAAGCACGACCTGCTACATGTGCGCCTGCCGCTGCGGCATCAAGGTTCACCTGAAGGATGGTGCGATCCGCTACATCGAGGGCAACAGCGACCATCCGGTGAACCGGGGCGTGCTCTGCGCCAAAGGCTCCGCCGGAATCATGCAGCACTATTCGCCGGCGCGCTTGCGGAAACCCTTGAAGCGGGTGGGCCCGCGCGGCGAGGCGGCTTTCGAGGAAATCGAGTGGGAGGAGGCCCTCGGAATCGCGACCGACTGGCTCGGCCGCATTCGTGACAGCGACCCCCGCAAGCTCGCATTCTTTACGGGGCGCGACCAGAGCCAGGCGCTCACCGGATGGTGGGCAAGCCAGTTCGGGACACCGAACTACGCCGCGCACGGCGGCTTCTGCTCGGTCAACATGGCGGCGGCCGGACTCTACACCATCGGCGGCTCGTTCTGGGAGTTCGGCGAGCCGGATTGGGAGCGCACGCGCTACCTCATGATGTTCGGCGTCGCCGAGGACCACGACAGCAACCCGATCAAGCTCGGCCTGTCGAAAGTCAAAGCAAGCGGTGCCAAGTTTGTTTCGGTCAATCCGGTGCAGACCGGCTATTCCGCCATCGCCGACGAATGGGTCGGCATCACGCCGGGCACCGACGGCCTCCTTGTGCTGTCCCTGGTGCACGAGCTGCTGCGCGCCGGCCGCGTCGACGTCGACTACCTGCTGCGCTACACCAACGCGCCTTGGCTGGTAATCGACGATCCGGACGGCCCCGAGGACGGCCTCTTCGCCCGCGACGAGGAGGGCCGGCCGCTGGTCTGGGACCGGCACGAGGAGGCGCCGCGTTCGACCGAGGACGCCGAGGCCAAAGCCTCCCTGAAGGGCGACGTCACCTTGCCGGATGGCCGCCGGGCCCGGCCGGTTTTCCAACTGCTGGCCGAGCGCTATCTCGACAAGCAATACGCGCCCGGCGCGGTCGCCGAGGCCTGCGGCCTCTCGGCCGACACGATCCGGCGCTTGGCCGCAGAACTGGCGCACGCCGCTTTCGAGGAAGAAGTGGTGGTCGAGGTGCCCTGGACCGACTGGGCCGGCCGCCACCACGAGCGCATGATCGGCCGGCCGGTCTCCATGCACGCCATGCGCGGCATCTCGGCGCACTCCAACGGCTTCCACACCTGCCGGGCGATCCACCTGCTGCAGATCCTCCTCGGCAGCATCGACAGCCCCGGCGGCTTTCGCTACAAGCCGCCCTTCCCGCGCACGATCCCGCCGGCGGTGAGGCCGGCCGGCAAATCCGACCAGGTGATGCCCGGAGCGCCCCTGCCTGGCCCGCCCCTGGGCTTCCCCACCGGGCCGGAGGATCTTCTGGTCGACGACGACGGTACGCCGTTGCGGATCGACAAGGCCTTTTCCTGGGACGCGCCGCTTTCCGTTCATGGCCTGATGCACTTGGTCATCACCAATGCCTGGAAGGGCGACCCCTACCCGGTCGACGTGCTCTTTATGTATATGGCGAACATGGCCTGGAACTCGGCCATGAATACCTCCGGCACCATCGACATGCTGACCGACAAGGACCCGGGCACCGGCGAGTATCGCATCCCACGCATCATTTATGCCGATGCGTATTACTCCGAGATGGTGGCCTATGCGGACCTGGTGCTCCCGGACACCACCTATCTGGAGCGCTGGGACTGCATCTCGCTGCTCGACCGGCCGATTTGTTCCGCCGAGGGCCCGGCCGATGGTATCCGCCAACCGGTGGTCAAGCCGGACCGGGACGTGCGCCCCTTCCAGGAGGTACTGCTCGACCTCGGAGCGCGCCTCGGCCTCCCGGCCATGGTCAAGGAGGACGGCAGCCCCCGCTACCCCGGCGGCTATGCCGACTACATCGTGAACCACGAGCGCCAGCCCGGCGTCGGCAGCTTGGCCGGCTGGCGCGGCGAAGCCGGTGACCTGCGCGGTCGCGGCGCGCCCAATCCCGAGCAGCTCGAGCGCTATAAGGAGAACGGCTGCTTCTGGCGCGAGGAACTGGCGCCGGAGTTGCACTACTTCAAGCACGCCAACCGGGCCTACCTCATTTATGCCACCGAGCGGGGCTTCATTTCCCAAGCGACGAACATCACCTTGCGGCTCTACAGCGAGGTGCTGCAGCGCTTCCGTCTGGCGGCCCGGGGGCACGGCGCCGTTCAGCCGCCGGGCGAGCACCGCGAACGTGTGGAGACCTATTTCGATCCGTTGCCGATCTGGTACCCGCCATTCGAGGATCAGGCGAACGACGAAGAAAGCTTTCCGCTGCACGCCGTCACCCAGCGGCCCATGGCCATGTACCACTCCTGGGGTTCGCAAAACGCCTGGCTGCGCCAGATCCACGGCGACAACCGCCTCTATATTCCCCGCGCCGTCGCCGAAGCCCACGACCTCCACGATGACGACTGGGCCTGGCTGGAAAGCCGTAACGGCCGCATCAAGGCCCAGGTGCGGGTCCAACAAGGCCTCAACCCGAAAACGCTGTGGACCTGGAACGCCATCGGCAAGCGCGCCGGGGCCTGGCACCTCTCGGCCGATGCGAGCGAGGCCAAGACGGGCTTTCTGCTCAACCATCTGATCGACGAATTGCTGCCGGAGCGCGAAAGCGGCTACCGCTACGCTTGCGCAGATCCGGTAACCGGACAAGCCGCCTGGTACGATCTGCGGGTGCGCATCGAAAAAGCTGCGCCGGCCGAGGCCGGCGAAGCTCTGCCCCAGTTCCCCTCCCTGCCGCCCCTGCCGGGATCGCAGGAGACACCCGAGGCGCTTCGTTACGGCGCGGATTTTCACGAGAAAACCGGCGACGGTCGCGATGGCAAGCGGAGGCGGCGATGACTAGCCTGCCGGCGATCCCGCCGCCCAAGCGCCTCGGCCTGGTGATCGACCTGGACATCTGCGTCGGTTGCCATGCCTGTGTGGTCAGCTGCAAGGAGTGGAATACCGGCGGCTATCCGGCGCCGCTCAGCGACCTCAACCCCTACGGCCGTGGACAGACCGGCGCCTGGCTGAACCGGGTCCACAGCTACGAGGTGGAGGGTGAAGCGGGCGCCAGCCGCACGGTCCATTTTCCCAAGTCCTGCCTGCATTGTGAAGACGCGGCTTGCGTCACCGTCTGCCCGACCGGCGCGTCCTACAAGCGCGAGGAGGACGGCATCGTCCTGGTCGAGGAGGAACGCTGTATCGGCTGCGGGCTGTGCGCCTGGGCTTGCCCCTACGG
>JAUVQB010000088.1 GCA_030598385.1 Alphaproteobacteria bacterium
AAACATCTAGCAGAGGCGCAGGATAACCCCTTATGGCATAAGAACTTAGTCCGTTCGGCATAAGCGTTCTTTCCCGCCTCATTTCGCGTCGAAAGGATCAAATTCTCCAATCCGTTGCTGCGCCAAGCCACCGGATGCGCAAATTGCTTCAGCGCACGAGGACCCGGCGGCACGCGGCGTCGCGCGCCTGCCAGCCGAAGCGCTGCAGCTCCGGGTCCACATGCTCCTCCACCGGATAACCAAGACATAGATAGGCGACAAGCGACCAACCGGCCGGCGTTTCCAGTGTTCCGGAGACCCGCGCCGGATCGAGAATGGAGACCCAGCCGACACCGAGCCCCTGCGCCCGCGCGGCGAGCCATAAGGTATGCACGGCCAGGGCGGCGGAGTAGCGCAAGGTTTCCGGCATGGTCTGACGGCCAAGACCTGCGCCGGCCTCGGTTTCCTCATCGGCGAAGACCGCAAGCTGTACCGGCGCCTCGGCCAGTCCCGACAGCTTCAGGCCCGCGTAAATCGCCGCTTTCTCGCCGGCGTAGCCGCCGAGCGCCTTGGCGTTGCAGTCTTCGAAGTTGGCGCGGATCTCCGTCCGGCGCTCGGGCGATTCCACCGACACGAAGCGCCAGGGCTGACTGTTCCCCACCGATGGGGCCAGGCAGGCCAGATCGAGCAACTCGTCGATCACCGCCGGGTCCACCGGATCGGCGAGGAAACGCCGCACATCCCGGCGCCAGGCCAGGAGGTCCGCAAGGGACTGGCGAAAACTCGCGTCGAACGAAGGAGTCGTGGTGGCGTTGGAGGCCCGCTGCAACTGTGTCGCCATCGGCGTGCGCGAATCGGTCAGCGATTTGGGGACTCAAAATCGGCCGGTCGGAAGCCCGCGTCAAGGCGGAAACACACCCCGAGAACGCCGCCAAGGCCCAGGGCCGCCGCTTGCCTTGGCTCGCCCGGCGTGAAAGGGGCTATAGTCGGTCATTGCATCCCGGCCGGTGAGGTATGGCATGATCCGCGAAGATCACCCCGAGATCCGCATATCCTCCGCCTTCGCCGAGGCCGGCGTGCGGGTGTTCCTGGGCTGCCTCTCGGCGCGGGTTGTGGTGCGCGAAGATGATCCGGCGACCAAGCAGGCCATCTCCGACCTCGCCATGC
Source organism: Alphaproteobacteria bacterium (assembly GCA_030598385.1). GTDB lineage: Bacteria > Pseudomonadota > Alphaproteobacteria > Kiloniellales > JAKSDN01 > CALJXB01. The sequence goes on from JAUVQB010000088.1 coordinate 1,147, forward strand.
GTTTGGCTCGGGAGCTGGCCGCGACCACGGTCGGGGAACTGCCGGTGGTTGCCGAGGTGCGCCAGGCCTTCCGCGCCCTGGGCAAGGATCCGAGCCGCTATCGCCCGTCGTCCGAGGCGCTGCTGCGGCGCGTCGCCCAAGGCAAGGGCCTGTTCAACGTCAACAATTTGGTGGACACCAACAACCTTATTTCGCTGACCAGCCGGTTCCCGGCCGGCGCTTACGATCTCGCGCGGCTCGAAGGCGCGTTCGAGACGGGGATCGACCTGCGGGTCGGGAACGACGGCGAAACTTACGAGGCCATCGCGCGCGGGCCCTTCAATCTGGCGAGCCTGCCGGTGCTGTGCGATGGCTTGGGCCCCTTCGGCAGCCCGACCAGCGACAGCGCCCGCACCATGGTCACCGCCGATTGCCGCGACGCCCTGCTGGTGCTCTACGGCTTCGGAATGACAGAAGTCGAGGCCCTGGACTCGGCCCTCGAAGCCGCCGAGGAGGCCCTGCGTCGCTATTGCGATGGCGAAGTCACCGCGCGCTGGCTCGTCACACCCTAGATCGAGGACTCGAAGCCATGCCCGAAGCACAAACGGCACACGACCCCTTCGCCGCAGGCGCCGCTTTCATCGAAGGAGACTACGTGCCGGTCGGCGAGGCCCGGCTGCCGCTGCTCGATTGGGGATTCATCAAGTCCGACTGCACCTACGACGTGGTCGGCGTGTGGGGCGGCCGCTTCTTCCGCCTGGACGACCATCTGGAGCGATTCCACGCCAGCATGGCGCGCCTACACCTGGTTTGCCCCTTTGGGCGGGACGAAATCGTCTCTGTCCTGCAAGACTGCGTGCGATTCGCCGGGCTTCGCGAGGCCTACGTGGAGATGATCACCACACGCGGCCTGGCGCCCGCCGGCAGCCGCGATCCGCGGGACTGCGAAAATCGCTTCTACGCTCTGGCGATCCCCTACGTCTGGATGGTTCAGCCGGAGCGCCAGAAGGTGGGCGTCGACCTGACGGTTTCTTCGGTCCAGCGCATTCCGCCGGAATCGCTCGACCCCAGGGTCAAGAACTTCCAGTGGGGCGACATGGTGGCCGGCCTGTTCGAGGCCTACGCCAAGGGCGGCGAGACCGCCGTGCTGGTCGACCGCGACGGCAATCTGACCGAAGGGCCGGGCTTCAACCTCTTCGCCCTGATCGACGGGCGCCTCCAGACGCCCCGGACGGGCGTGCTCGAGGGCATCACCCGCAGGACCGTGGTCGAACTGGCCGAGACGGCCGGCTGGCCGGTCGCGTTCGCAACCTTGCCGGCGACGGACCTTGCCCGCGCCGAGGAGGTCTTCCTCACCTCGACGGCGGGTGGCGTCATGCCGGTCGCCCGTATCGACGGCCGGCCGGTCGGCGACGGCCGCCCGGGGCCGGTTACCGAGCGGCTGCGCGAGCTCTACTGGGCGGCCCACGAGGACCCCAAGTACACGACGCCGGTGAATTACCGGGAGGCTGCGCCGGCCGCGGCTGGCTGACCGTTCCGTGACGCCATTTCAATTGACCTGGTAGCGCTCGGTGCGGCGCTCCTGCTGGGCGCGGACCTCCGGCGGCCAGGTACTCTTGATATAGGCCAGCACGGCCCGGATCTGCTCGTCCGACAGGGTGTCGGCGAATCCCGGCATATCGCTCTCGTAGCCCTCGGGCCCCAAGGCCTCGACCCCCAACTTGGTGATCTCGAACAGCATCTGATCCGGATGGTGCCAGGTGTGACCCGTATCGTCGTGCGGCGGCGCGGGCAGGCGCCCGTCGGCTTGCCGCACCCGCCAATTCGGCTGGCCTTCGAGGTTCGCGCCGTGGCAGCTCGCGCAGGCCTGGGTATAGACCTCCTGCCCCACGGCGAGCCGCGCCGGATCGTCCGAGCCGGCATCGGCAGGACCCAACAAGGCCGTGGCAGAGGTAAGGCCGGCCGCGACAGCCAAGGTCCCTGCAATCCTCCAGGCCCCGAAACGGCTGTTTGCCTTCAATGCCGTCATTCCGGCAAGTCCGCTTTCAGCGGGGCGGCTGGGCGCGCCACACCACGGGGAACCAGTCCTCGCGCAGGGGTTCGCCGTCCTCGAGCCCAATCCCGAGATAAGGCGGCGACGTCACGCCGGGCCGTTCGGCGAAGCGGGCATCGTCGCCCAGCCAGCGGGTCGAGAAGCCGCGCCGCCGCGACACCCCCTCGTTGCCCGGCGCGGCGTGCAGGGTGAGGAAGTGAAACGCCAGCGCGTCGCCCGGCTCCATGGCCCAGGCGAGGATCCGGTGCTTGTCGCGCTCGGCTTCGATATCGGGCACGGTCTCGTAGCCCGCGCCCTTGAAGTCGTAGTCGGTCCCGTCGTCGAACAGCCGGGGATAGTAGAGCCGGCCCCAGCGGTGGGAGCCCGCCACGAAGGTCGGCGAGAACTCGAGCGGCACCGGATCGAGCGCCAGCCAGAAGCTCACGACCTGTTCGCCCTGGACGCAATAGTAAGGCATGTCGTGATGCCAGGGCGTCGCCTTGCCGGTGCCCGGCTCCTTCACCAGCAGGTGTTCGTGGAAGATCTGCACCCGGGTCGCGCCCATGAGGCGGGCGGCGAGGCCCGCGGCGGGCGAGTCGCAGACGAAGGACCGGTACTGCGGGATGCGCTCCCAGTTGCAGTAATCCTCGAAGAACCGGCCGCGGCCGTCATCCAGCTTGTGCTCGGTGGCGACGGGACCGGGCTCGGCGATGTTGCGCTCGACGCCCGCGCGCAGCGGCTCGACCCAGTCGGCGAAGATGCCGCGCAAGCAGGCCGCTCCGTCGCGCCGGTAAGCCTCGACCTGATCGCCGGTGATGTGTTGCGTGTCCTCGCCCATTTCTCGGCCCCGCACTCGGTCTTTCCCTATAGATCAACCGCGGCTCGCCGGTAAAGCGGGAAATTGCGATTTAGGCCCCCTTGACGAGGGGCGCAGGTCCGAGCAGACCTAGCCGGGCCAACGGAGGGGCAAAAGCCTTTGAAGACGACACGCGCATCGATCACCACCCTGCTGGTCGGCACGGCCGTCCTGTTCATGGGCTACGGCCTGCTGGTCACCCTGCTGCCGCTCCGCGCCAAGATCGAAGGCTTCTCCACCACCATGATCGGCGTCATGGGGGGCGCTTACTTCGCCGGCTTCGCGGTCGGCTGCCTGATCGGGCCTCAGGTTGTGAAGCGGGTCGGCCACATCCGCGCCTTCGCCGGCTTCGCGGCGCTTGCCACCGTCCTGCTGCTGGTCCTGCCGATGGCCATAGACCCGGGCGTCTGGGCCGGCATGCGCGGGCTCACCGGGATCTGTTTCGCCGTCCTCTTCCTGGTGGTCGAAAGCTGGCTGAACGACCAGTCGAGCAACGAGATCCGCGGCCGCGTGCTGTCGATCTACATCATCGTCACCAACCTGGTGACCATGGGCGGGCAGCTCATGGTGAACCTGGCCGAACCGGCCGGCCCGGTGCTCTTCACCGTCGCCGCGATGCTTGTGTGCCTGTCCTTGGTGCCGCTGTCGCTGACGCCGACATCGACCCCCAAGCCGATCGCCGAGGCGAAGTTGCGAATCACCCAGCTTTATAAATATTCGCCTTCGGGCTTCGTCGGCTGCCTCGCCTTCGGCATGGCCGATGGCGCCTTCTGGAGCCTGGCGCCGGTTTTCGCCGACGGCAGAGGCATGCCCGTGGCCGACATTACCTTCGTCATGAGCCTTTTCGTGGTGGGCGGGTCGATCTCCCAATGGCCGCTCGGCCACTATTCCGACAAGGTCGACCGGCGCTGGGTCATCGCCTTCGTCTGCGCCGGCAGCGTCTGCACCGGTAGCGCGCTCGCCTTCCTCGACCTCGACCAGCGCTGGCTCGCTTATGCGCTGGCCTGCGCCCATGGCGCCTTCATGCTGCCGATCTATCCGCTGCTGCTGGCCCACGTCAACGACCATGCCCCCACCTCCCTGCTGGTCGAGACCAGCAGCGGGCTGTTGCTGCTCTACGCAATCGGCGCGATGGCCGGGCCTTCGGTCGCCGCGCCGATGATGCAATTCTTCGGGGTCGGCAGCCTGTTCGGGTTCATCGCGGTGATCCTCGGGATACTGCTGGCCTATACCCTCTTCCGCCTCGGCCGCCGGCCGGTCGCAGCACCCGAGGAGAGGGTCGAGTTCTACCCGGTGCCCAAGACCTCGCCGTCGGTCTACAGCCTGGAAACCGACGATTGACCGCGGCGCTCTAGTAAAGGGGCGGGTGGATGCTCTACATGGCGATCGAGCACTTCAAGGACGGCGACGCCAAGGCGGTCTACCGCCGGTTTCGCGACGAGGGGCGGCTGATGCCCGAGGGCCTCGCCTATGTCGACTCCTGGGTCGCCAGCGACTTCGCGCGCTGCTTCCAGCTTGTCCAATGCGACGACCCGGAGCTGCTGCAGGCCTGGGCCCGGGCCTGGCAGGGCCTCATAGGCTTCGAGTTCCACCCGGTCGTGCCGTCGAAAGAGGCCTTCGAGGCCCTGAAGCCTCGGCTCTGAGGGGCCACGGCCGTCTCGCCTCAATTCGAGGTCCTGCCGGAGCGATCTCCCGAACCTCCGCCGTCCAACGCAATTGCGCCCGCTCTGCACCTAACACCGGACGTGCCGAGCAGAGTCTCAGGAGGTCTCAGATTGACCCAATCCGGACTTAAGGGCTCTCTTGGTGCGCCAATTGTGGAGGCGGGCCAAAAAGTGGATTGAGCGCGGATCGCGTTTTAGACCGCGAGCCCGAACAGCTCCTGCGGCTCCCGGACGCCGCGAAGTGCGTGAAAGCCGAGGGACTCCAGCCCACGCTTGCTGCCGGCGGTCTCTTGAAAGGTGCTGGAAAATAGAATGTTGCGGCCGAGGGACCGGCATAGCGCTTGGATGCGGCTCGCCTCATTGACCGCCGGTCCGATCACCGTGAAGTCGAGCCGGTCGCTGGCTCCGATGTTGCCGTAGAACACTTCCCCCAGGTGCAGCGCCAAGCCGAAATCCATGATCGGCTTTCCGGTCGCTTCACGGCCCTCGTTGAACGCAGGGAAGACAGCGCGCAACTCCGCCGCCGCCGTGAGGGCGTCCTGGCATATGGCAGCGTCGTCTCGGCCCGTCAGATCGAAGGTGGCCAGCAGACCGTCCCCCATGAACTTAAGGATTTGGCCGTTGTTGGCCTGGACCGGTGCCGCCATCGCCTCGAGATAGTCGTCGAGTGCCGCGATGAGGATGTCACGCGGCAGGCTATCGGTCAGCTTGGTGAACCCGCGCAGATCGGAAAACCAGATGACGGCGCGGAT
>JAUVQB010000107.1 GCA_030598385.1 Alphaproteobacteria bacterium
AAGCCCGCCATGACGGCGCAGGCCGCCCAGTAGTTCTTGAGGCCCGGCACCGGCCCGACCAGGGGATTGCCGTCCGGCGCGAAGCTGAAGGGGCCGTTGATGACCCGCTTGACGCCGGCCTCGGCCAGGCAGGGGTAGCGGTCGTAAGCGGTCTCCAGCGCGTCGCCGATGCGGTCGAGCTTGTCGGGCAAGAGTTCGTGGCCGAAGTCCCACGGCGTGCCGTCGACGGACCAGGGGTCGCAGGCCTGCTCGTAGAAGCCGATGACCAGGCCGCGGCCTTCCTGGCGCAGGTAGTTCTCGCCGCCCGGATCGATGACGTGGGGCAGCTCCTCGCCGCGCTCGTAGACCTCCGGGATGTCGTCGGTCACCAGGTACTGGTGCTCCATGGGATGAATCGGCAGATAGACGCCGGCCATCTCGTTCACCTCGCGGCCCCAGAGGCCGCCGGCGTTGACCACGTAGTCGGCCGCGATGGTGCCCTCTTCGGTAACCACGTCCCAGCCGCCGTCGGCGCGCGGATTGAGCTCCACCACCCGGTTGCGCAAGTAAATCTCGGCGCCCTGGATGCGCGCCGCCTTGGCGTAGGCGTGGGTCGTGCCGGAGGGATCGAGATGCCCGTCCAGGGGATCGTAGAGGGCGCCGATCAGGCCCTCGGGGTTGACGATGGGCGAGCGCTTGACGATCTCCTCGGGCCCGATGATCTCGGTCTCCAGGCCCATGTAGCGGTGCTTCGCCCGCTCGCTTTTCAGGTGATCCATGCGCTCCTGTGTCGCGGCGATGGTCATGCCGCCGGAATGGTGGAGCCCGCAGGACTGGCCGCTGATCTCCTCCAGCTCCTTATAGAGCTTGATGGTATAGCCTTGCAGCGCCGCCATGTTGGTGTCGGCGTTGAGGGTGTGGAAGCCGCCGGCCGCGTGCCAGGTCGAGCCCGAGGTGAGCTCCGAGCGCTCGATCAGGACCACGTCCTTCCAGCCGAACTTGGTCAGGTGATAGAGCACGCTGCACCCGACCACACCGCCGCCGATCACAGCCACCTGAACGTGCGATTTCATGGCTCCGACATCCCTTCCGCTCTCAACCGCCGTGGTGACGGCGCTCGCTCGTCGCCTGCCTAAACACCCTTTTCCGTCGCCGCGCAACGACAAATGCGAGGTGTCCAGAAAACTTGGGCCCAACCATCGCCCCGACTAATGGCGAGCCGCCATGGAGGCATAGAAACAGCGCCCATTCCTCTGGTTTCGCCCACGCGATGCTTCCCTCAAACCGTCACGCCATGACGAAGCTAGGATAGTTTTATAACCGCGCAAATTCCTCACCTATCCCGGCCGCGCCAGACCCGCTTGTGCAGCGGGTTGAAGCCCATGCGGTAGGTCAGTTCCGCCGGCCGCTCGATGTCCCAGACGGCGAGATCGCACCACTTGCCGGCCTCCAGCGTGCCGGTCTCTCGGGCGAGGCCGAGGGCCCGGGCGGCGTTGCGCGTCACCCCGGCGAGCGCCTCCACCGGCGTCAGGCGGAACAAGGTCGCCGCCATGTTCATGGCCAGCAGCGGCGAGGTGAGCGGCGATGAGCCCGGATTGCAATCCGTCGCCACCGCCATCGCGACGCCACGGCGACGCAAGTGATCGATCGGTGGCACCTGCGTGTCGCGCAGGAAATAAAAGGCGCCGGGCAACAGCACCGCTACCGTCCCCGCCGCCGCCATGGCCGCGACCCCGGCTTCGTCGAGATATTCCAAGTGATCCGCCGAGAGGGCGCCGAACTCCGCCGCGAGCGCCGCGCCACCCTGGTTGGAGAGCTGCTCGGCATGGAGCTTCACCGGCAGGCCAAGGGCGCGCGCGGCCTCGAACAGGCGGCGGATCTGGCCCGGCGTGAAGGCGATGGTCTCGCAGAAGCCGTCGACGGCATCGGCCAGGCCTTCGCCGTGCACCGCCGGCAGTTGGGACAGGCAGACCTCGTCGATGTAGCCCTCCTTGTCGTCGCCCGCCTCCGGTGGCAGGGCGTGGGCGCCCAGGAACGAGGTCACTATCGTCACCGGGGCTTCGGCTCCTAAGCGCCGGGCGGCGCGCAGCATCTTCACCTCGCTCTCGGCGTCGAGGCCATAGCCCGACTTGACCTCCAGGGTGGTGACGCCCTCGGCCATGAGCGCGGCGAGGCGCGGCCGCGATTGCGCCACCAGGTCCTCTTCGCTGGCGTCCCGTGTCGCCCGGACGGTGGCGACGATGCCGCCGCCGGCACGCGCGATTTCTTGATAGCTCGCACCCTCCAGGCGCAGCTCGAACTCTCCGGCTCGGTCGCCGGCGTAAACCAGATGGGTGTGGCAGTCGATCAGGCCGGGGGTCACCCAGCGGCCGTCGAGGTCTATTGTGTCCGCAGCCTCGAAATCCGGCAGGTCGGCGAGCGGCCCGATCCAGGCGATGCGGCCGTCCCTGGCGGCGAGCGCCGCAGGCTCCAGCGCGCCATAGGCTCCAGCGCCTTCGACCATGGTCGCGAGCCGGCCATTGGTCCAAAGCCGATCGACCCGCATGGAAGTGCCCTCCTCCAACCGCCTTACGGTTCAAATGATGGCATGGCGGACCTTGGCCGAGACCCATTCGCTGACGATCACGGTCGCGAAGATGGCGATAAGAATGAGCGTCACCTGAGGCCAGGCCAGGATGTTGAGGGAGGCCTGCAGCTGCAGTCCGATGCCGCCGGCCCCAACCAGCCCCAGAACGGTCGATTCACGGATGTTAATATCCCAGCGGAATACCGAGATCCCGGCGAAGGCCGGTAGGATCTGGGGCACGATGCCGTATCCGATGATTTGGCTGCGACTGGCCCCGGTCGCGGTCACCGCCTCGACCTGGCTGTCGTCGATCTCCTCGATCGCCTCATAGAGCAGCTTGGCGATGAAGCCGATCGAGCGCAACCCGATGGCGATGACCCCGGCGAAGATCCCTGGGCCGATGATCGACACCAGCAGCAGGGCCCAGATCAGCGAATTGATCGAGCGCGAGGAGACGATGATCAGCAGCGCGATGGGGCGCACGAAGGTCGCGCTCGGCGTGGTGTTGCGCGCCGCCAAGAAGGCCACGGGCACCGCCAGCACGATGGCCAAGGCGGTGCCTAGGGTGGCGATGTTGATGGTGTCCCACAGCGGCTGCCATATCACTTCGATATAGGTCCACCTGGGCGGCATCATGCGCGAGAAGATGTCGGCGGCAACGCGTGGCGAATCCCAAAAAAAGGCCCATATGGTGGTCTCTGAGATAAGCTGCCAGCAGTAGACGAAGAGCGCCGTGCCGGCGAGCCAGCCGAACCAGATCGCAAACTGGCGGCTGCGCGCGCGGCGCTGCCAGGTCCTCGCTATGCCCTGTCCCCCCACCGGCATTATTTGAGCCTCGCGCGGATCAGGCCGGAGCTGTATTCGGCGAACATGACGATGGCGATGATGATGATGATGATCGCCGCGGCCGTGTCGAACTCATAGCGGTCGAACGCGGTGTTGAGTGTGGCGCCGATGCCGCCGGCGCCGACGATTCCGACCACGGCCGACTCGCGGAAATTGATGTCGATCCGGTAAAGCGAGAGGCCGATCAGGCGCGGCATGACCTGGGGCTGGATGCCGTAATTGATCCACTGCAGCCAGCGCGCTCCGGTCGCGCGCACCGCCTCGGCCTGGCCCGGATCGATATCCTCGATGTCCTCGGCCAGCAGCTTGGCGAGGAAGCCGATGGTGGCGAGCGACAGGGTCAGCAGGCCAGCCAGAGGCCCGAAGCCGAACATGGCGACGAAGAAGATCGCGATGATGATCTCCTGGAAGGTGCGCGAGATCGCGATGACGCCCCGGCAGAACAGGTAGACCGGCAGGGGCGCCAGGTTGCGCGCGGCGCCCAGGCCGATCGGGATCGACAGCAGGATGCCCAGCACCGTCGACGTCACGGTCATGGTCAGGCTCTCGATCAAGCCATGGCTGATGTCGCGCCAGCGCTTGACGAAATCCGGCTCGGTGAAGGCGATGACGAAGGCCCAGCCGCGGTCGAGCCCCTCATAAACCCGCAGCCAGTTAACCTCGATCGAGCCTATGGCGAACGAGAGGTAGATCGCCGCGCCGAGCCCGATGGCCCAGCGCAGCCGGGCCGACTTGATCAGCGGCGGCCGCTTCCAGCGCCTGATGCCCGGGCTATGCGCGACGCTCACGATCCGGCCTCACGTTATGCCGGCCAGCCGCTCGCGGTCCGGCAGCGGCGAGGTGGTGTCCTCATCCGCCGGAGGCTCCGTCTCCTCGTCTTCGACCTTCCTGATGGTCGCCGACCAGTCCTCCTCGCCGTAGATCTCGGTCAGGGCCTCGGCGCTGAGGCCGTCGGGCGGGCCGTCGTAGACGATCTTGCCGAGCTGCAGGCCGACCACGCGCTGCACGAACATTTGGGCCAGCGCCACATCGTGAATATTGATAATCGCGGCCAATCCCCGCTCCTCGCAGAGTTCGCAGATGAGGCGCATGATCTGACGCGAGGTCTTGGGATCCAGGCTCGCCGTCGGTTCATCGACCAGCAGGATCTCCGGGTCCTGGATCAGCGCCCGGGCGATGCCGACCCGCTGGCGCTGCCCGCCGGACAGTTCGTCGGCGCGCTTGTCGACCATAGTGTCGAGGCCGACCCTTTCGAGCAGTCTAAAGGCCTCGTCGATGGCGCTCTGGGGAAAGCGCCGCAGCCAGCTTTTCCAGAATCCGACGTAGCCGAGCTGGCCTGAGAGCACGTTCTCCATGACCGAGAGCCGCTCGACCAGGGCGTACTCCTGAAAGATCATACCCATGCGGCGGCGCGCCCGGCGCAGCGCCCCGGCGCCCAGGCTGGTCAGCTCCTCCTGGCCCAGCAGGACGCGGCCGCTGCTCGGCTCGACCAGCCGGTTGATGCAGCGTATGAGCGTCGACTTGCCGGCGCCCGAGGGACCGATCAAGGCCATGACCTGGCCGGCCGGGACTTCCAGGTCGATACCCCTGAGCGCCTCGTCGCCAGTGGGATAGCGCTTGACCAGTTTTTCCAGGCGCAGCATCGCCCCCCTCTCAGCCGCCGAGATGAGCTTGTTCAGCCGCGGCCCCGCCAGGGGCCGCGGCCTCTGCCTCGGGGCTCACTTGCAGTCGTAGGAAACGTCGTTGGCCGCGTCGATCTTGCGGATCACGTCCCAGTGCTCCTGGTAGGTGATCGGGATGAACTGGCCCTCGCCGTTCTTCTCGAACTCCTCCTTGAGGGTGGTGCCCTCCCATACGAAGGTCTCGAAGGACTCGCGGATCTTCTGCTGCAGCTCCGGCGTCAGGTTGTAGGCGTGGCCGTAGCCGGTCGTCGGAAAGGTCTGCGACTTGTAAAGCACCTTGAGGTCCTCTTCCTTGACCACCTCGCGCTTGATCATGCGGATCTTGACGCTGTTGGCGATCGAGGCGGCGTCATAGTCCTTGTTGGCGACGCCGAGGATCGAGTTGTCGTGCTTGCCGGAAAAGGTCGGCGTGAAATCGCGATCGGCGATCATGTCGAACTCGCTCTTCAAGAGGGCCGAGGGCGCCTTGAAGCCGGAGTTCGAGGTCGGCGAGGTGAAGGCCAGGGTGCGGCCCTTGATGTCCTCGACGCTGTTGATACCGCTGTCCGGGTGGGTGAGGATCTCCATCTCGTAGCCGAAGCTGCCGTCCAGGCTGGCCATGATGGTGAAGGGCACGAAGCCGGCGCAGTTGACGGCCAAGGGATTGGAGCCGGTGTTGAAGCCGGCGACGTGCAGCCGGCCGGAGCGCATGGCCTCGATCTGGGCCGCGTTGGACTGGACCGGGAAAAATTGCACCTTCTTGCCGGTGAGCTGCTCCATGTATGTC
>JAUVQB010000043.1 GCA_030598385.1 Alphaproteobacteria bacterium
ATCGTTGTCGATGAAGACGTCGCGTACCGCGAAAGGCACGCCCAGACGGTCGGCGAGCGGAGCGCCGACGGCGCCCGGGATCGTTAGCGAGTCCAAATAGAGCAGGCCGCGCGCCTTGAGTTCCACCATGACCTGGGCCATGCCGGGAATGGAGGAGGTGAAGCCGCTGCCCATGTGGTTGTTGACCCCGACGTAACCCTCGAAGCGCGAGAGGCCCCAGGCCAGGCGCCGCGCCAACTCTTCCTTGCCCAGTTCCGCGCGCAAGGCATTGGGGCCCGGATCGTACCGCGGGTCGCGCGGCGCCATGGGAAAGTGGACAAGCAGCTCATGGCCGTTCGATCGGGCCTTGTCTGCGAACTCCTGCAGGGTCTCGGCATAGGTCATCAGGGCGAGCGTCAAGGGGCCCGGCAGTTCGATCGTCCGGCGCGTGTTGGGGCGGTTGAGCCCGAGATCGTCGATCACCAGGGCGATGACCGGGCCCTCGAAGGGTTTGGCCACCGGCACGGCGTGGCGGCGCCAAGTCGGCGGAGTCTGCGGAACGACGCCGGTGGGGCTCAGGCTTTCAAGATCGAGATTGGCGAGGGCGGAATCGATCTGGCCCACGCTCGGCTTCCTGAGCAGTTGGGCCGCCGCCGTTTGCGTGTCGGCAGCGCCGGCCTCTGGGCCCTGGGTGTCGTCGGCTTTCGGACTCTGCCGTTCGATCAATGCCGCGATCTCGTCGCCTTGCTGGAGCGGCGGCTCCTCCATCCAGGACAGTTGAAGACTCTCATCGGGCACCAGAATGGGCACGGCCTGCGGGTCGGGATGCTTGGCCTCGGGAACGGCCGGCGCGGGGCTGGCAGGTCCGGGCGCAACAAGTTCGGGGGCGGCCGTTTCGGCAGCGGCCAAATCGGGAGGCGCCACATCGGGGGCCGGCGCCGGGGCCATGGGAGTCCGATCTCCGCCTCCGGCCGTCACGAGCGCCGCGCCGAGGTCCGGCACAGAGGGTCCGGCCCCGGCGAAGTACCAGAGCGCCGTGCCGGCCAGTGCACCCGACGAGACGGCCACGAAACCGCCCAGAATCAGCCGAATGCAAGACAGCCAGAATCGAGCCGTGGCCGCTTCGGCTTCGGCCCGCGCCATCTGGCGCCGGAGTTCGGGGTCGCTGGGACGCTCCAGGATTGTCACCGGGCCCCACCTCTTCCAGCCACGCAAGGGGGCAGGCGCCGAGACCCGTCCGACAAGTATTCAAACTTCGAAAGGAATCGCATCACCGCAGGCTAATGACTGATTCCGGCCGCATCGGTCAATCGCTTTTCTCAACTTCCATGTCCGCCACGTCACCCTGGCCGGCCAAATCGGCGAGAATTGGGCAGTCCGGCCGCGCGTCCCCATGGCATCGCTCTATCAATTCGTTCAGGGTATCACGCATGGTCTTCAGGGCGGCGATTTTTCCGTCGATATCCTCGAGATGACGATTGGCCAGGGCCTTGACCCGCCGGCTGCTGCGGCTTCGATCGCGCCACAGGTCCAGCAGCTCCGCCACCTCGTCGACCGAAAATCCCAGGCTGCGGGCGCGCCGGATGAAGCGCAAGGTCTGCACCTCGTGCTCGCCGTAAACGCGGTAGTTGCCGTCGCTCCGCTCCGCTGGCTGGATCAGGCCGATCTCCTCGTAGTAACGGATCGTCTTGGCCGGAATGCCGCTCGCCCGGGCCGCCGTGCCGATGTTCATGGAGCCCCTCCCGCTTTGTCGAGATCGATACGCCTGAGCAGAAGCGAATTGGTGACCACGCTGACCGAGGACAGCGCCATGGCGCCGCCGGCGATCACCGGACTCAAGAACCCGAAGGCCGCCAGCGGCAGCCCCAGGATATTGTAGATGAAGGCCCAGAATAGATTCTGCCGGATCTTGCGGTAGGTCGCCCGGCTGATCAGAATTGCGGCGCCGACAAGCCGCGGATCGCCGCGCAAGAGGGTGATGCCGGCCGTGTGCATGGCGACATCGCTGCCCTCGCCCATGGCGATGCCGACATCGGCCGCCGCCAGGGCGGGCGCGTCGTTGACGCCGTCGCCGACCATGGCCACGGTACGACCTGTGCGACCTGTGTGACCTGTGCCGCGCTCGCCGCGCAGGGCCGCAACCGCTTCCGCCTTGTCGGCGGGCAGCACCTCGGCGCGAACCAGGTCGATGCCTAAGGTCTTGGCCACCGCCTCGACCGCCCGCGTGTTGTCGCCGGAGAGGATGGCCGTGCGAATGCCGGCCTGGTGGAGGTGTGCCACCGCCGCCTTGGCGCCGGGTTTGATCTTGTCGCCCAAGGCCATGGCGCCGAGCAGCCGGGGGCCAGCGGTCTCCGCGATCCAGATGACGGTCAGTCCGCGCGCCTCGAGGGCTTCCGCGGCGGCGTCGAGGCCGGCCGTTTCGGCCCCCAGCTCGGCCATTAGGCGGCGGTTGCCGATGGTGAGTGCATGGCCGTCGACCTCAGCGCTGAGCCCGCGGCCCGGCAGGGCCTCGAAAGCACCGAGATCGAGCAGCGCCAGCCCCTCCTCCTCGGCGCGCCGCAGGACCGCACTCGCCAGCGGGTGCTCGCTGCCCTGCTGGGCGCTAGCGGCAAGGCTCAAGAGAGTCTGCTGGTCCAGGCCGGCCTCGGGAGCCACCAAGATGTCCCGCAGCTGCGGCCGGCCCAGCGTCAGGGTGCCGGTCTTGTCGAACACCACCGTATCGATGGCCCGGGCGCGTTCGAGGGCCTCGGCGTCCTTGATCAGGATGCCGCGCCGCGCCGCCAGGCCGGTCCCGGTCATGAGCGCCGTGGGCGTGGCCAGGCCGAGGGCGCAGGGACAGGCGATCACCAGGACCGACACGGCGTTGATCACCGCGGTTGCCGTCCCTGCCCCGGCCAGCCACCAGCCGGCGAAGGCCAGCGCCGCGATGACGATCACCGCCGGCACGAAGACCGCGCTCACCCGGTCGACCAGGCGCTGAACCGGCGGCTTCGAGGCCTGAGCCGTTTGCACCAGGTCGATGATGCGCGCCAGCACGGTCCGGGTCCCGACGGCGGTGACCTCGACCCGCAACAGCCCCGAGCCGTTGATCGATCCGCCGGTCACCGGATCCCCGGGCGCTTTTTCGACCGGCAGGCTCTCGCCGGTCAGCAGCGATTCGTCGGCCTGGCTGTTGCCGGTCAGCACCCGGCCGTCGGCCGCCAGGCGGGTGCCGGGGCGGACCACAAGGACGTCCCCGACCCTGAGGGCCGAGACCGCAATCTCCTGCACCTTACCGTCGCGCTCGACCTGGGCGTTTTCCGGGCGCAGCGCCGCCAGGGCCCGGATCGCCGCGGTGGTCTGGCGCTTCGCCCGGTCCTCCAAGACCCGGCCCAGCAGGACCAAGGTGATGACCGCCGCCGAGGCCTCGAAATAAAGCGGCGTGCCGCCGCCGGTGAACATCTCACCGCCGGCTGCGAGCGTAAGCACCAGGGAGAGGCCGTAGGCCGCCGTCGTGCCCAGCACAACCAGACTGTCCATGTTGGCGGATCGCGCTTTCAGCGCCGGCCAGGCCGCCCGGTAAAACCGGGCCCCGGCCCAGAACTGAACCGGCGTCGCCAACAGCAACTGAACGAAAGGCGGCAGGGCGAAGGGCAATCCCAAGAGGTCCAACAGCATCTGGCTGACCAGCGGCAGGGTCAGCAGGACAGCCACCGCGAGGGTTCTTGCATCCCGCCGCTGGGTGGCCGCCACGGCGGCCTCGTCGGCGCCCGGCACGACCATTGTGTCGTCCACTAGGTGAGCTTCGTAACCGGCCGATGCCACAGCCTCCACCAGGGACTCAGTCTCGACCTGCGGGCCGGCCTCGACCCGCGCCCGCCGGGTCGCCAGATTGACGCTGGCCTCGCTCACGCCCGGCACCGCGGCGAGCGACCGCTCCACCCGCGCGACGCAACTGGCGCAAGTCATGCCTTCGATTTCGAGATCGAGCGGCCTTGCGGCCACAGGATCGATCTGCGGCTCGATCTGCGGGTCGACCTGTGGCCCGCCCTCCAGGGATTCGCTTTCCATTGCCATGGCCCTCATATAAGGATTCCAGTGACTGGAAGGTCAAGGCCTGGCGGCCAGCACCCTACGAATGACGGTAATGGTCTTCTGGCTCACCGGCGGGCAAGCTGATATAAGGACTCAAGGGTAGATCATCCAAATCCTTAGACGGGCGGCGCAAGTCTCTGAAATGTTTCTGCTGATCGACAACTACGACAGCTTCACCTACAACCTCTTCCACTTCCTCGGCGAATTGGGGGCGGAGGTCGAGGTGCGGCGCAACGACGCCATCGAGGCGGCGGCGGCCGTCGAGATGCACCCGCAAGGCATCGTCATGTCGCCGGGCCCTTGCGATCCCGACCGGGCCGGCATCTGTCTCGAGCTGGTCGATGCCGCCGCCGGCCGGGTGCCCTTGCTCGGGGTTTGCCTCGGCCATCAGGCCATCGGTCAGGCTTTCGGCGGCAGGGTGGTGCGTGCGGATGCGCCGATGCACGGCAAGCTGAGTCCTGTCCATCATGACGGGCGGGGCGTCTTCGCCGGCCTGCCCTCGCCCTTCGAAGCGACGCGCTACCACTCCCTGGTGGTCGAGCGCGACAGCCTGCCCGATGTTCTGGAAGTCGCCGCGGAGACGGAGGACGGCATCGTCATGGGGCTGCGCCACAAGGAGCTGCCGGTCCACGGCGTCCAATTCCACCCGGAAAGCATCGCCTCAGAACACGGCCACAAACTATTGCAGAACTTCTTGAAATTGGCCGGCCATAACGCCTAACAAAGCGGCGGAACCCACGCTAGTATTGGCGCGTCGACAAAATCCGGCGGGGAGGATCGAGACGTTGAGCAGCGAGACCCAGGATCTGAAGGGCTTGTTGGGCCTGGCGGCCAGCGGTCAGGCCCTGACCGGCGATCAGGCCGAAGAGGCCTTCGACATCATCATGTCGGGCAACGCGACGCCCGCCCAGATCGGCGGATTCCTGATGGCGCTCAGGGTGCGCGGCGAAACCGTCGACGAGATCACCGGCGCGGCCCGCGCCATGCGGGCCAAGATGCTCACCATCGAGGCCCCGTCCGGCGCCATCGATACCTGCGGCACCGGCGGCGATGGCTCCGGCACCTACAATATCTCGACGGCGTGCCAGTTCGTCGTCGCCGGCTGCGGCGTGCCGGTGGCCAAGCACGGCAACAAGGCGCTCTCCTCCAAAAGCGGCGCGGCCGACGTGCTGGCTGCCTTGGGCGTGAACCTGGACGCCGAGATGTCCCTGGTCGAGCGGGCCCTGGCGGAGGCCAGCACCTGCTTCCTCATGGCGCCGCGCCACCACAGCGCCATGAGGCACGTCGGGCCGGCCCGGGTCGAGCTCGGCACCCGCACCATCTTCAACCTACTGGGCCCGCTCTCCAACCCGGCCCGGGTGAAGCGACAGGTCATCGGCGTCTTCTCGCCCGACTGGGTCGAGCCCCTCGCCCAAGTGCTCAAGGGCCTCGGCCACGAACGCGCCTGGGTGCTGCACGGCGCGGGCGGCCTCGACGAGCTTTCGACCACCGGCACCTCCCTGGTGGCGGAACTGAAGGACGGCGCGGTGAACAGCTTCGAGGTAACGCCGCAAGACGCCGGCCTGCCGGAGGCCACCTTGAGCGACCTCAAGGGCGGTGACGCAGCGACCAACGCGGCCGCGCTCAAGGCCCTGTTGGACGGCGCGCCTGGCGCCTACCGGGACGTGGTGCTGTTCGGCAGCGCGGCCGCCCTCATCGTTGCCGGCAAGGCCGCGGACCTGCGCGAGGGCGTCACCATCGCCGCCGAAGCGGTCGACAGCGGCCGGGCGCGCGCCGCTCTCGACAAGCTGGTCGCCATCACCAACGCTGCGGGCTGAAAGGGCCGCGGCCGGTGAGCGACGTCCTGACGCGCATCTGCGCCGACAAGCGCGCCGAGCTCGCCGAGCGCCGGCTGGCGCGGCCGGAGTCCGCGCTTCGGTCGCTGGCGCAAAGCGTGGAACCGCCGCGCGGCTTTCATCGGGCCTTGGTGGAGGACGCGGCCGGCGGGCGGCCCGTTCTGATCTGCGAGATCAAGAAAGCGTCGCCGAGCAAAGGCTTGATCCGCAAGGATTTTGACCCAGCCAACCTTGCCCGCGCCTACCAAGCCGGTGGCGCCTCTTGCCTCTCGGTATTGACCGACGCACCATATTTCCAAGGCCGGGACGAGGACCTCGTCGCGGCGCGAACGGCGGCGGACCTGCCGGTGCTGCGCAAGGACTTCATGCTCGATCCTTATCAGATCCTCGAGTCTCGGGCGCTGGGCGCCGATTGCGTCCTGCTCATCCTGGCGGCCCTCAGCGACCCACAGGCTCTAGAGCTGGAAGACGCGGCGCGGGAACTCGCCATGGACGTGCTGATCGAAGTGCACGACTCGGCGGAGCTCGACCGCGCCCTAGGGCTCAAGAGCCCGCTCGTCGGCGTCAACAACCGCAACCTCAAGACCCTCGAGGTCGATCTGGCGACCTGCGAGGCGCTGGCCCCGCGGGTTCCGGCCGAGCGCCTGGTCGTCGCCGAAAGCGGCCTCACCACGCCGGCCGACCTGACCCGCATGCAAAAGGTCGGCGCCAAGGCCTTCCTGATCGGCGAATCCCTCATGCGCCAAGCGGACGTGACGGCGGCGACCGCCGCCCTGCTGCGGGCACCGGACGGCCCGCTGGAAAGGACGGCCGGCCATGGCTGAGCTGAGCCATCTCGACAAGGACGGCAAAGCGGCAATGGTCGACGTCTCGGCCAAGGCGCCGAGCGAGCGCGTCGCCGTCGCCAAGGGCGCCATCACCATGATGCCCGAGACCCTCGCGCTCATTCAGGAGGGCGGGGTTGCCAAGGGCGATGTGCTGTCGGTCGCCCGCCTCGCCGGCATCATGGGCGCCAAGCGGACGCCCGACCTGATCCCGCTGTGCCATCCTTTGGCGCTCAGCTCGGTGAAGGTCGAGCTCACTCCGGACCCGGATCGCGCGACGATCGACATCGCCGCCACGTGCAAAGTGGTGGCGGCAACCGGGGTCGAGATGGAAGCGCTGACGGCGGTCGCGGTCGCGGCCCTCACCGTCTACGACATGTGCAAGGCCGTCGACCGCGGCATGACGATCGGCGACATCCGCCTGGTCCACAAGTCGGGCGGCAAGTCCGGCACCTTCGAGGCCCCATGATGAAACGCGTGATTATACGCGAGATGCGCCCCGGGATACCCTGGGGGAACGCCCGGTGATCGCCGTCGAAGAGGCGCTGGCGCGCATCCTCGCCGCGATGCCCGCCCTGCCGGCGGAAACGGTCGGCTTGCGCGAGGCCCTGGGGCGGGTGCTGGCGGAACCGGTGATCGCCCGCCTGACTCAGCCGCCGAGCGCCGTGTCCGCCATGGACGGCTACGCGGTTCGCGCCGAGGACGTGGCCACCGCTTCCCCTGGGACGCCGGTGACTCTCCGCCAGATCGGCGAGGCGCCCGCCGGCGGCGCCTATGGCGGCACGGTCGGGCCCGGCGAGACGGTGCGCATCTTCACCGGCGGGCCGC
This sequence comes from Alphaproteobacteria bacterium, assembly GCA_030598385.1. Lineage (GTDB taxonomy): Bacteria > Pseudomonadota > Alphaproteobacteria > Kiloniellales > JAKSDN01 > CALJXB01. Next base: position 7,541 of record JAUVQB010000043.1, read on the forward strand.
TGCCCGAAGGCGCGGACAGTATCGTCATCCAGGAAAATACCGCGAGCGACGGCAAGAACATCACGATCCTGAAGCCGGCACCGGCCGGGCACTATGTGCGCCCGGAGGGACTGGACTTTCGCGCCGGCGAGGTGGGCGTGGCGGCTGGCCGCCGGCTCACCGTTCGCGACGTCGGCTTGGCCGCGGCCATGAATGTACCTTGGCTCAGGACCCGGCGGCGCCCGCGCATCGCCGTGCTGTCGACCGGCGACGAGCTGGTCATGCCCGGCGAAGTCGTCGGCCCCAACCAGATCATCGGCTCGAACGGCCTCTCTCTCGCTGCCTTCGTCGAGGCTCGCGGCGGCGAGGCCATGATTCTGGGGATCGCGCCCGATAACATCGACGCCCTCGCCCGGCTCACCAGCGACACACGCGGCGCGGACCTGCTTGTGACGACCGGCGGGGTCTCGGTCGGCGAGCACGACCTGGTGCGCGAAGCCCTAGGCGATCAGGGCTTTTCCCTAGACTTCTGGAAGATCGCCATGCGCCCGGGCAAGCCCCTGCTGTTCGGGACCGTCGGCGACACGCCGATCTTGGGGTTGCCGGGCAATCCGGTGTCGAGCCTGGTCTGCGCCATCGTCTTCCTGGGGCCGGCGATCGACGCCATGCAGGGCCTCGGCCAAGCGCCAAAGCCCGCCACGGCCGCAGTTCTGGGGGCGCCGCTGGGGCCCAACGACCGCCGCCAGGACTATTTGCGCGCCCAGCTGACCCACGATGGGGACGGCCGCCGGGTGGCGACCCCCTTCGATCGCCAGGACAGCTCCATGCTGGCCACCCTCGCCCACGCCGACTGTCTCATCGTCCGCCCGCCCCAGGCCCCGGCCGCAGCCGCCGGCGACACCGTGGCGATCGTGCCGCTTGCCGGCGGCGTCATCGGGATCTGAGCGGGATCTGAGCGGGATCTGAGCGGGACCTGAGACAGGCCCCTTTTACCCAACGCCTGACACATGGCCGCAAAAAAAGACCATTTTCCTGCTTGACCTC
>JAUVQB010000343.1 GCA_030598385.1 Alphaproteobacteria bacterium
AGGGCGTGATGATAGATTGCTCAAACCGTCAATGGAACCGGCTGGCCGCTTCGGCCGGGCCCGAATTACATGTTGGAAAGGTCCTGGGTCTCCTGCAACGCGAGGACACCGCTTTGCAGGTCGCCGGCGGCCAGGACGTCGATGCCGGTCAGTATCTTCAAGAGATAAACCGCGGCGAAGATCGGTACGAGCAGGAGCAGCGCCAGAAAGAGATAGCCGACGAACGAACGCAGGCCCGGCCGGGCAGGCCCGCCCAGGGCGCGGTGTTCGCGGCCCATGACGAAGACCATGTAGAACCGGCTGCGCCCGAGGGAAAGGCCCCGCCGGATATCGACGGCGTGGCGGGTGATGCCGCGGGTGCCGAACATGGTCTTGATCGCCTGCTGCTGCGCCGGCGTGAAGGAGGCCGCGACTTGAGGGTCGATCCGCTTGAAGTAATGATCGAGGAAACCGTCGTCGCCCGGCGAGGCGGCCGTTCGATGGCGGCCCGACGGCGGCTCCCCCGGACCGCCCGGGTCGCCGGCCATGGCGGAACGGGCCGCCGCGGCGCTGCGATTGATCTGCTCGACGGTTGCCTTGTGCCGCACGTCAGGACCTCGCGCTGTTTTTCTTCGGTCGGCGATGCCCCGCCCCGCGGGCTACCATGCCGCAGGCCGTCGCCGTTTTGACCTCGATCCCGGAAAGTGCGGCGACCGACCTTGCGCGATCGCTTGACCTGGGGGTGCGCTGTCGTTCCATGCCTTTGGCCGTTCTTGCCTGTTGGCTCTGCCGCTGGCCGGACTTTAGCACCCGGGAATAAAAGGGATGTTAAATTTATCTAGTATTTGCAATACATTATAGGCAAAAGCCGTAACCGGGGCAAAACCCTGGGCATTCAGGTCGAAGCGGCTTGTCGGATGATCTGGGGCAGCGGGGCGAGGTGCGGTGCGGCGGGTGCGTCGAGGCGGCAGCCGAGATAGTCCCAGAAGGATATGCCTTGCTTGGCGCAGGTCTTCATCAGGCCGAGGAAGGCATCGCGGCAGTCGCGGCCGGCCTCGGATCGGGTGCCGCCGGAGATCTTGCGCCGGGTGACTTGGCAGCGGATGTCGTTCTCGGCGTCGTTGGTGTGCAGGGGCAGGTCGGGGTGGTCCAACACCATGAGGAGTTCGTTACGGTTGGCATGCAGGCGCGCCAGAAGCCGGTCCAGGGTGGCAAAGCCGGTGCGGGTCTTGAACAGGCGGTCGAAGCGCAGGCGGATCACCCGCTTGGCCGCCGGCGTGGGGCCACGGCAATAGGCCTTGAGGCCGGCGTACAGCCGCCAGATGCGGGCCTGAATATGCTCCTTGGCCCGGCGCTGGCGTTCGCAGAAGGTGTCCAGCTTGTGCACCAGGCGCTCCGCATGCACCCAGCACAAGGCATGACGGCCGACGTTGAACTGGCCGGCGTCGTCGCTGAGGATGACCGTGTCCGTGAGCCAGCCACGCTCGAGGATACTTCCCCACAGCGCGCCCTCGGTGGCGATGCGCAGCGGATCGGGATGGGCCGAGCGGGAGGTGATGGCGAGGTCTTCCAAGTGGGCCGTCCACGCCGCTTGGCTCGCGAAGCGCCGCCGCTCATGGCCGGCGAGCCGCGCGATCACCGGTCCCGGAAGCTGGCGGGCGCGCATGTAGTCGAGCGCCGCCGCGTTGATCGCATAATCCTCGAAGCCGGCGGACAGAAGGTCGAGGAAGTTGCGCCGGCTCTTGGAGAATGTGGTCGCAAACCAGGCGAAGTGCTGGTTGCCGATGCGGGTGCAGATGCCGTTGCGATCGGCGTGCCGGGCACCGGTATCGTCCACCGTGATCCACGACGCCGTCTCCAGGCCGGCCCGCAGAACGGCCCGGTTCTCATCGAGAAAGCCGTCCTGCCCCGCGCTCAGCAGCCGCACCACTTGGCGCTTGGAGATGTCGACGCCCAGGTCCCGCAACAGGCGCGTCAGGCGTTCCACCGTGATCTGGCCCTGATGATACTGGGCCAGCACGAAGCGCCGCATCTCCGGACCGAAATGACCCACGCTCCCCTTCGGCAGCGGCGCCACCAGCCTCTCGCCATCCGGCGTCAGCCAGCGTTCCCGGCGGTAGCGGATGACATGGGCTTTGACCACCAGGTCCTGAACCACGAAGTCCTCATAGCCCTTGAACCGCGACCCGGCCGGCCTCTCGACCCTGACAATCCGTTCCTCGTCGATGGCAAGCCGGGCGTTCTTCGCACCCCGGCGCCGCGCGCCGGCCCCGCGCTTCGGCCGCGCTTCCGTCTGCTTGTCCATGCCGCTCGGCCTCAGCGATGGCGGCCCCTTCAGACCCTTGAGGCGCCGGTTCTCCTCTCGTAACGCCGCCACGTCGGCGCGCAACGCGGCGTTCTCCTCCAGAAGCTTCAAAACCAACTTCTTGAGGCCATCGAGGCCGAGCCCCTCAACATCTGGAAGCGATCCGCTCACGCCGGCAGCGAATCACAGCCGCGCCGGTGACGGAAGCGCTAATTCGAAAGACCGCTCAATTTTACAAACCAGTGTGGCAGATCGGACTCACCCCCCCCCGCCCAACCCGCCCGGGGTTTTGCCCCGGTTACGCTGGTCTGATCTAATAGATTGATAAATAAGACTCTCTGGGGCGAAAAAAGGTCCCGCCTACCTGGCAGGGCCTTGCCGTGGAAGTCCCCATTTCTG
>JAUVQB010000021.1 GCA_030598385.1 Alphaproteobacteria bacterium
CCCGAGACCAGCAGGACCCGCAGGCGGTCGCGCACCCCGTTGACCTCGACCGCGACCCGGTTGTTCAGCTCGGTGAGTTCGCGCGGCCCGGGCTCCACCTCGAGTTCGATCACGCTGGGGCCGCGGCGGACCAGCTCGAACTCGGCCTCGTGCTCGCGCCCGATGGGAACCGTGATGACCCGGGCTTCGCCGCCGTCTTGGCGCATGGTCACCTGAACCGTGCCGCCGCCGCCATCCGGTAGGTCGTCGACGCGGAAATTCAGGCTCAAGCTGCGGCCGACGATGCCGAAGCTGGGCGCACGGGTGACGCTCAGGCGGCGATCGCCTTCGTTCTCGCTGCCGGTCAGGAGCAGATGGACCGGCGCGTCCAGACCCAGTTGATCCAGTGTCTCCGGGGCGTCGTGAATCTGCCCGTCGCTGACGATCAACAGGCCGCCGACCCGGCCGCGCGGCAGGTTGGCCAGCGCGCTGCGAACCGCGGCGAAGAGCTGTGTGCCTTCCTGTTTGCCGGTGAGCGCGTCGGCCCCGGCGTCGACGACCCGGGTCTCGAGGCCCGGCAAATCCTCCAGCCGCTCGAGCAGCCCGCTTACGGCGCGTTCGGTCTGGGCCGAGCGATCGGCGATAATCTGGCTCGGGCTGCGGTCCACGACCAGCAGCGCCACGTCGGAAAGGACCTCGCGATCCTCCTCTATCAAAGTGGGGTTGGCCAGGGCCAGCAACAGCGTCGCGACGGCGAGAGCCCGCCACCAGACGCCTGGCGCCTGACGCCACAGGGCAAACGCGGCCAGGGCCATGGCGACCCCGCCCAGCGCCGCGAGAAGCGGCCAGGGCACATGCGGCACCCAGTCGATCGACAGATGGCCGATCATGCCGGCCACTCCCCGATTTCAGGCCCGAGCTTGGTCCAGGGTCCGCTCATTGTCCGAGGCGCTCCAGGATGAAGGGAATATGGACCTGGTCGGCCTTGTAGTTGCCCGTCAGGGCATACATGACGAGATTGATGCCCGCGCGGTAGGCCAGCTCGCGCTGGCGTTCGCCGCCCGGCACGACGGCGTAAAGCGGCCGTCCGCTGGTGTCGACCGCCCAGGCGCTCGCCCAGTCGTTGGACCCGACCAGCACCGACGCCACGCCGTCGTTGACGCGGCCTTCGGTGGCGCCGACCCAGAGGGTGCCGCCGGCATAGCGCCCCGGAAAGTCCTGCATCAGATAGAACGACTTGGTCAGAACGTGATCGGGCGGGACCGGGGCCAAGGGCGGAATGTCGAGGCCCTCGCTCAGCCGCATCAGGGCTTCGCTGCCCCGGCTGGCCCGGCCGAGGATCATGGTGCCCGCGGCGGCCTCGCGCAGGTCGAACAGGATGGTTCCGCCGTGAGCCAGGTATTCATTGACCCGCTTGCGCGCCGCATCGCCGAGGTCGGCGGCTTCCGGCACGATCGGCCAATAAATCAGCGGAAAGAACGCCAGCTCGTCGTGGTTGGGATCGACGCCCAGGGGCGCGCCCGGCTCGACCGAGGTCCGGCGGCTGAGGACGCGCGTCAGGCCAATGAGGCCGGCCCGGCTGACGGCATCGACCGACGCGATACCGCTCTCCACGTAAGCGAAGCGCGTCTCGAGGGTCGCCTGCAGGGCGAACTCGTCGTCGCCGCTCGCTGCCGCACCGCCCACGACCTGTTGGGCCCGCGCATCGGGGGTGGTGACAAGAAGGGCGAGGAGGAGACCGGCAAGGAGCACGAGAACGCCAAGCGTCTGGCCGGCGCGGAGAGGCAAACGCCCGCTCGGTATGGCGCCATGCATCAAGCCGCGCAGCCAGAGGGAGATGGCGAAATCGAGGAGCAACAACACCAGGGCGGCGGTCAAAAGCCAGGGCATGAGTTCGGTCTCGCCGCCGCGGCTGTAAAAGCTGAGCTGCACACCGGGCGGCAGCTCGGTGATCGGATCCAGCGAAGGTTGGCTGGCAATGAGATTGAGGGCCCGCCGGCCGCTGTCCCGGCCGTAGTAGCCGGGCGGATGGCTCGGGCCGAGGCGCCCCTCCCGCAGGGTTTCGCGGTCGAGGGCCAGCACGGTGGCCGGCGGCGCGCGCAACTGCCCGAAGCCGTCCAGGGTTTCCAGCGGCGCCAAGGCCTCCTCGCTCTCGCCCTCCGCGGCCACGCCTTGGCTCAAGGCCACCAAACGGCGGAGCATATCGACGAACAATCCGGACAGCGGCAGGTTCGACCAATCGTTGTTGGCCGTCGTGTGGATCAGCACGACCCAACCCTTGCCGCGGCGCGCCGCGGTCACCAGCGGCGTGCCGTCGACCAGCCGCGCCCAGGTCTTGTCAGGCAGGTCCAGGCTCGGCTCGGCCAGTACTTGCCGCGAAATTAGGACGTCCTGGTTCAGGTCGAGACCGGCAAACGGGCTGTTCGGAGGGAACGGGGCCAGGCGCGCCGGGCGATCCCAAGTCATGACGCCGCCCATGATGCGCCCGCCGCCGCGCAGCGCAATGGGCAGCAGGGAATCGCCGCTCGTCTCGGCGAGGCGCGGCCCGGCGAATCGCAGAAAGAGGCCGCCCTTCTCGACCCAGCCGGCGAGTTTCTTCGACCTGAAAACGCTGATCTGCCCCGCGTCGACCTGAACGATCACCGCGAGCTCGCGCTGGAGCAACGCCTCGACCCCCCCTTCGCGCAGCTCGGTGTAAGGGGCGAGCGCACGCCTCAGGTAATAGAGCTGGCTCAGGAAAGGCTGCGCCTGATCGGCAGCAGCGGTTTCAACCAAGCCGACCGGCCGGCGGCGCCAGCGCTCGTCGAGCAGCAGCACAGCTCCGGCCTGGGTTTCGCCTTCGATATGCAGGCTGGCGATCCGATTGCGCAGCTCCACCGGCACGTCGATCACCGCGGCTGCCTCCGTCTCGCCCTTGGCAAAGGTGACGGGCAAGCGTGCAATCAGCCGACCGTCGTCGCCGCTGGCGATCACGGTGGCCTGGTCTTCGGCGCCATCCGTTGCCCGACGCACGCGAACGGTCAGAGACGCCGACTCATGCTCCGGCGCCTGGAGCAATCGCGGCAGGTCGCCGTCCGCATCGCGCACCAGATCCAGCCGCCCGCGAACCTGCAGCCGCTCCGCAAGATCGAGGGCATGGCCGTCGTCCAGTCCGTCGGACAGCCACACGACATGGACGGAGCCTTCCAAGTCCAGGCCAGCCACTCGCTCGATCACCGCCTGGCGGTCGACCGGCCAGGGCTTGGGCGACAGGCCCTGCGCCAGCCGGCGGGCGTCCTTCGGCGTGAGCAAACCTTCGGGCGTGTCGGCCTGATCGAGCGGCTTGGCGGCCGTGCTCAGCAACACGACCGAGCGCTTCTGTCGCTCGGCCTGGGAGAGCAATGTTTCGAGCAGGATCTGGCGGGACGCCCAGTTGCGCGCGGACGCCCAGCCGTCATCGACGACGAGCAGCAAGGGCCCGCTACCGGTCAGATTGGCCGAGGGGTTGAGCAGCGGCTGTGCCAGCCCCAGAATCACGCAGGCCGCGGCCGCCAGGCGCAGCGCCAACAGCCACCAGGGCGTCCGCGCGGGAGTCTCCTCCGGCGGTATCAATCCCAACAACAAGCGGACGGCGGGGAACGTGAGGCGGCGCGGCGCCGGCGGGGTCACCCGCAACAGCCACCAGAGCACGGGTAAGACGGCCAAGGCCAGCAAAAGGAAGGGTTGCGCGAAGGCAAGGGGACCCAGCTGCAGCATAACCGGCTAGCGCCTCCGGGGCTCGGACAGCGCGCCGTAGAGCGCCAGCAGGGCGTTCTGCGGCGGCCGGTCGGTGCAATGCAGGGAGAAGCTCCAACCGACGTTGCGGGCCAAGTCCTTCAGGCCTGCCTCTTGGGCGCTGACACGCGCGCGGTATTCCTCGCGCACCGGCTCGACGCGGGACAGCAACCAGGATTGTTCGTTTTCCAATCCCTCGAACCGGACGCGGCCCTTGAACGGCAGGCTCACCTCGGCCGGATCGAGCAGTTGCAGGATGTGGCCCTTGAGGCCGCGCTCGGCGTATTCGCCGACGATGGCGTCGATCTCCGGGAGCGGCGCCAGAAAATCGCCGATGAGCACGAGCTGGCCATGGCGTGGCAGCGGCATGACCGGCGGCAGGTCCAAGGGATGTACCGCGGGATGCGCCGCCGGGCCGCCGCCGCCATCTTCGCCAGCAGCCGGCCCGTTCGCGGGGCTCCGGCTCGCGGAGGTCAGTGCCTGTCCGGCGGGGTCGCCCAACGCGATGGCGTTCGCGAGCCGGGTCAGCGCGCCGCGGCCGGACGCCGGCCGGAGGTTGCTGCCCAACAGGCTGACCCGCTCGCCGCCGCGCACCAACAGAGCGGCCAAAGCCAGGCACAGTAGGTCGGCGCGCCGGCGCTTGGTCGGCAGGGCTTCGTCCGACCGCCAATCCATGGAGGGCGAGGTGTCGCGCCAGATCCAAGCCGACTGGGCCGCCTCCCATTCCATCTGGCGGGTGAAGATATGGTCCGTCTTGGCGGATTGCCGCCAGTCGATGGTCTGCGGCGGATCGCCGACCTCGTAATGGCGGAACTGCCAGAAGGTCTCGCCCTGGCCCACCCGGCGCCGGCCGTGAACGCCCTGTACCACGGTCGCGGCGACCCGCTCGGCGGCGACCAGCAGCGGCGGCAGGGTCGCGGCCAGTTGCTCGGCGCGCTGGCGCAGGTTGTGGGCACCCTGGACCGGGCTCAAGACCGGCGTCCTCCTAACGGAACGGCGCCGCCAGGCGCTCGATGACGTCGTCGATGGTCACGCCGTCCGCCCGGGCGCCGAAATTGATCGCCATGCGATGGCGCAGGATCGGGCCGGCCAGCGCCACCACGTCGTCGACCGACGGCGCATAGCGGCCGCCCAGCAGGGCGCGGGCCCGGACCGCCAGCATGAGGGCCTGGGTCGCGCGCGGGCCGGGCCCCCAGGCGACCTGCTGCTCGATCTCCGGAAGGTCCGTGCTGTCGGGCCGGCCTTTGCGGACCAGATCGAGGATCGCCTGGACCACGCCGTCGCCGACCGGCACCCGGCGCACCAAGCGCTGCGCGCGCATCAGCTCCTCGGCATTCAGCACCGGCTCGGCCACGCTGACCTCGCTGCCGGTGGTGGCCAGCAGCATCTGGCGTTCGGCCTCGAGGTCGGGATAGCCGATGTCGATCTCCATCAGGAAGCGATCGAGCTGCGCCTCGGGCAGCGGGTAGACGCCTTCCTGCTCCAACGGGTTCTGCGTCGCCAGCACGTGGAACGGGCGCGGCAGATCATGGGTCTGTCCCGCCACGGTCACACGGTGCTCCTGCATGGCCTGGAGCAGGGCGGACTGCGTCCGCGGGCTGGCCCGGTTGATCTCGTCCGCCATCAATAGCTGGCAGAACACCGGGCCAGGAATGAAGCGGAACGAGCGCCGGCCGTCCTCATGGTCCTCCAGCACCTCGGAGCCTATGATGTCGGCCGGCATCAGGTCGGGTGTGCATTGCACCCGCTTGTCCTCCATGCCGAAGACCGTGCCGAGAGTCTCGACCAGCCGGGTCTTGGCGAGGCCCGGCACGCCGATCACCAGGGCGTGGCCGCCGGCCAGCAGGGTGATAAGGGTTTGATCGATGACCTCCTGCTGGCCGAAAATGACCCGGCCGATGCTTTCTCGGACCCGGCGCAGTTGATCGCCGAGGGCTTCGATTTCGCCGATCATGGCTTGGCCGGGGGCTTGGCCGGGAGCTTGGCCAGGGGCTTGGCTGGCGGCCTCGTCGACGGCAGTGGGTGGACTAGCAGTCACGCGCAAGGTCTCCGTTGTTGTTTACATAGGAGAAAACGAGCTTTGACCAAGGATACATCGGGACCCGGCGGTTGCCAGCAGAAGATTTCCCGCTCACGGGCATCTGACCCGCCGGGAGGCAGCGCGAGCGCGCTAGCGACCTGTGGCGATTTCGATATTCGAATCGCCGATGACGGCACCTGGTTCTACAAGGGCTCGCCGATCCCACGCAAGGAGCTGGTCAAGCTTTTCTCGAGCGTGCTGAAGCGCGACGACTCGGGCGAATTTTGGCTGATCACGCCCGCCGAGCGCGGGCGGATCCTGGTCGACGATGCCCCCTTCACGGCGGTGGAGTGCCGCTCCGAGGGCTGTGGAAACGGCCAAATCCTCTCGTTCCGCACCAATCTGGACGACTGGGTGCAAGCGGGGCCGGAGCACCCGATTCGCGTTGAAATCGCCTCGGACACGGAGGAACCCAGGCCCTATATTGAGGTGCGCGACCGGCTCGACGCGCTGATCGTGCGTTCGGTCTATTATCAACTGGTCGAACTGGCCGAGGTGCGCCGGCTGGACGGCGAAGAAGTCTTGGGGCTATGGAGCAAGGGCGAGTTTTTCCCGCTGGGGCGCCCAACTTGAGCGCCACTGAGCTGAGCGCCGACGAATTGGTGCGGCGGCTCGCCGCCGCGCCGCCGGGGCGCCGGACCTCGCCGAAAGGCCGGGTCATGGCGCCGCGGCTCGAAGCGGATCCTGCCGAGGCGCGCCCCCGCGGCGACCACGACCTCAATCCCGACTTCTACGAACCCGGACGCCCGCTCACGGCGGCGGCCGTGCTGGTGCCGGTGGTCGCCCGCGACGACGGCCTGAGCCTGCTGTTCACCCGGCGAACCGAGCACCTCACCGATCATGCCGGGCAGATCAGCTTCCCGGGCGGGCGCATCGACCCGGGCGACGAGGATGCCTGGGCGGCCGCCCTGCGCGAGACCGAAGAGGAGGTCGGCCTACCCCGTACGCATGTACGCCTCGCCGGCCGGCTGGACACCTATGTGACGCGAACGGGATTCGAGGTGACCCCGCTGGTGGGGCTGATCAGCCCGCCGTTTCCGGTGTCGCCGGACAGCTTCGAGGTCGCCGAAGTGTTCGAGGCACCCTTGCCCTTTTTCCTCGACCCGGCCAATCGCGAGATCCACAGCCGGCTCTATCAGGGCAAACAGCGGTTGTTCTTCGCCTTTCCCTATGGCGACTATTACATCTGGGGCGCCACGGCCGGCATGCTGGTGAATCTGGTCGAGGTCCTGAGCGGAGAATGATGAGGTCATTTACGACCTTTGGTCCGCCGATTCCGTCGCCTTGGACCGGCCCGAGGCCGGGCCGGCGCCGAACGACCGAGAATCCATGAATCCCGCCGAAAAGATCGAACCACGGGGCCGGATGACCGCGCGCGAAACGCGCGCCGTGCTGGCCGCGCTCGGCGCCGAGGGCGCGGAGCCGCGGTTCGTGGGCGGTTGCGTGCGCGATTCGGTGCTCGGCCGGCCGGTCAAGGACGTGGACATCGCGACCCCCGACCCGCCGGAGCAAGTGCTCGCGCTGATTCAGCGCGCCGGGCTCAAGGCGGTGCCGACCGGCCTGGCCCACGGCACGGTGACCGCCATATCGCGCGGCCGCCCGTTCGAGGTCACCTCGCTGCGCATCGACGTGGAGACGTACGGCCGGCACGCCAAGGTCGCCTTCACCGATGATTGGGAGGCCGACGCCGGTCGGCGGGACCTGACCATCAACGCCCTCTCGTGTACGCCCGACGGCCGGCTTTTCGACTATTTCGGCGGGCTCGAGGACCTGCGCGCGGGCCGGGTGCGGTTCGTCGGCGACCCGCGCGCGAGAATTCGCGAGGATTATCTGCGGCTGCTCCGCTTCTTCCGGTTCCACGCCCACTACGGCCGGGCGGCGCCGGATCCGGACGGGCTGGCGGCCGCCGGAGAGCTGGCGCCAGAAGCCGCGAACCTGTCCGGCGAGCGGGTGCGCGCGGAGCTGTTGCGCCTCATGGCGGCGCCCGACCCGGTGCCGGTGCTGGATTTGATGGCTGCCCGGGCGATCCTCGGCGTGTTCCTGCCCGACGCGACGGATACGGCGGCCCTGGCCGCAGTGCTCGAGATCGAACCTGACGGATCGGCGCCGGACGCCCTGTTCCGCCTGGCGGCCCTCTTGCCGGCGGATCTTGCGGTGGGCCGGAAAGTGGCCCGGCGCCTGCGCCTGTCGCGCGCCGAGCAGACGCAGTTGCTCGGCTTGCTCGAGCCCCCCGATGCGGCGCTCGGGTCCGACGAAAAGGCCTTGCGCGCGGCGCTTTACCGGCGCGGCGGCGCGGTGCTCGCGGCGCAATGGCGGCTCGCCTGGGCGCGTCTCGGCCCGAAGCAGCGCGCCGCGCGTCGCACAAATCTAAATGCCGCCCTCGCGGTGGCCGCGGGCTGGCAGCCCAGGTCGTTCCCCTTGAAGGGCCGCGACGCCAGGGCGCGCGGGGTGCCCGCGGGGCCGCGGGTGGGCCGGTTGCTGGCCGCCGTCGAGGCCTGGTGGATCGCGGAAGATTTCACGCCGGACCGCGCCGCCTGCCTGGCCAAGTTCGACGAGCTCGCCGCCTGAGGGCCCAGCCGCCTGAAGGCCCTGCCGGCTCAGGGCCAGGCGGCTTCGGGCGGCAGGGACATGAGGATCGCCTCGGGATTGCCGCCGGTCATCAGGCCGAACTTGGTGCCCCGGTCGTAGAGCAGGTTGAACTCCGTATAGCGGCCCCGCTTGACAAGCTGATGGCGGCGCTGGTCTTCGGTCCAGGGCTCGGCCATGTGGCGGCGGACGAGAGGCGGGTAGGCCTCCAGGAAGGCTTGTCCCACGTCGCGGGTGAAGGCGAAGTCGGCGTCCCAGTCGCCGCTGTCGAGATAATCGAAAAAGATGCCGCCGACGCCGCGGGCTTCGCCCCGGTGCTTGATGAAGAAGTACTCGTCGCACCAGGCCTTGAACCGCGGGTAGTAGTCGGGATCGTGGCGGTCGCAGGCGGCCTGGAAGGCGCCGTGGAACGCGGCCGTGTCGGCGTCGTCCGGGAACATGGGGTTGAGGTCCGCGCCGCCGCCGAACCAGGCCTTGCTGGTGACGATGTAGCGTGTGTTCATGTGGACCGCCGGCACCAGGGGCGAGCGCAGGTGGGCGACCAGGGAGATGCCGCTGGCCCAGAAGGCGGGATCCTCCTCGGCGCCGGGGATCTGCTTGGCGAACTCGGGCGAAAAGCGCCCGCTAACGGTGGAGATGTTGACGCCGACCTTCTCGAACACGCGGCCCCGCATGATCGCCATCACCCCGCCGCCGCCCGAGTCTCCTTCGGAGTCCCCCGCCAAGTCTCCCTCTGGCCCGCAACGCTCCCAGGCGGTGCGCTCGAAACGGCCCGGCGCCACCTCGCCGATGCGCTCGGCGTTGGGCCCGGTGAGCTCGTCCTCGATGGCCTCGAAGGCCGCGCAGATGCGGTCGCGCAACTGGGCGGACCACGCGGCGGCGCGCGCCTTACGATCCTCGTCCGGCAGGCTCTCGTCCGGCAGGTTTTCGGGCGGCATACTCATGGGCGGCATACTCATGGGCGGCGTACTCCCGGCTGTTGCCCGGTTTGCCGCAAGGCTTCGCCTAAAACCATGGCGGCGGCAAGGGCGACGTTGATCGACCGCAGGTTCGCGCGCATCGGAATGCGCAAGCGCGCGTGCGCCGCCCGGTGCACCGCCTCGGGCACGCCGGCGCTTTCCCGGCCGACCATCAGGCTGTCGTCCGGCTGAAAGGCGAACTCGCTGTACGGCAGCTCGCCACGGGTCGTGAGCAGCACCAGACGGCCATGGCCAGGCTGAGCGAACGCCTCGATGTAGGCTTGCCATGAGACATGGCGGGTGAGCTGGAGGGCGTCGAGGTAATCGAGCGCCGCCCGGCGCAGGCGGCGGTCGTCCAAGTGAAAACCGCAGGGTTCGATAATATCCACCGGCACATCCAAACAGGCGGCCAGTCTGAGCAGCGTCCCGGTGTTCTGGGCGATGTCCGGTTGGAAGAGGACCAGGCGCATGTTCGTCAACGATTCCTCCATGGGTGCGGCGCTTTTCGGCCTTTGCGTTCCTGGACGTTTTCCTCTAAATCTGAGTCCGCATGCAAGCCACTTACTGGCGCGCGGCCGACTCCGGGGGCCGGTTCGCTTCTGCGGCTCGATCGATCGGGGGCACCTGCGTGGGCTGCGCCGCCGCCGCAACATGGTGGGGATGCAGGGTGGGGTGCATGCCACGAACTGGCCCGCAAAGGGCCCCGAAGCAGGGGACCGGGCAGGGGATCGGAGGGACCACCGAAGATGGCAGAAGCAGCGACTCCCGCGCACGCGAGCGACCACGGGGATAGCCACGGGGATAGCCACGGGGATGGCCACGGGGATGGCCACGGGGATGATGGAGAAACGCGGCGCGATTTCCTGACACTGACCGCCCTCGCCACCGCAGTGGTGGGCACCGGCATCGCGGTTTGGCCGCTCGCCAACTCGATGAACCCCTCGGCGGACGTCTTGGCGCTCGCATCGACCGAGGTGGACCTGTCGCCGGTCGAGGAAGGACAGGCGATAACCGTGATCTGGCGCGGCAAGCCGGTCTTCGTGCGCCACCGCACGCCCAAGGAGATCGAAGAAGCCAAGGACGTCGATATTA
>JAUVQB010000100.1 GCA_030598385.1 Alphaproteobacteria bacterium
ACACCTGGGTCGAGAGCGTGCCGGCGCGCTTGATGGAGACGCGCCATTCCTCCTCCGACTGCTGGTCGCGAAAGGCCTCGTCGATCGCCGGCGTGTCCAGCATCGCCGGATCGAAGATCGCGTGGCCACCGGCCAATCCCTTGTCCGGCAGCTTGTAGGCGCCGCCCGTCGCCTGGATCAAGAGCAGGCTGGCGGAGCCGTCGCAGGCAAGCCGCCAGGCGGTGCCCCGCGGCAGCACCATGTAGTCGCCGTCGCGGAATTCGAGGTGCCCGTAATCGCAAAACAGGTGCCCCTGCCCCTGGTGCACGAAGAGGCAGTCGTCGCCGTCGCCGTTGCGCACCAGATGATCCATCCGCCCTTCGGCCCGCCAATAGCGGATCTCCACCGCCGCGTTGGCCAGGATCGTCACCGCTTCCCACGGCGAGGCGGTGACCCGCTCCAGCGCGTTGAGGTCGAAGGCGCGCGGCCGCAAGGGGCCGTCGAAACGGCTCCAGCCCGTCGGCGGGTGCTGGTGGTGGAGGTGACTGGCGGGCCCGAAGAAGCCCTCGCGCCCCGCCTCCCGCTCGAAGGTCCCCTCTGGCAGGTCGCAGTGGGCCTGCCGGCTGGCCGTACCTTCGACCCGTGGAAACGAGATCCAATGGCGCATATCGCTGCCCTCCTCTGAAATTCGGCCGATCTGGCGAGGTTCGGCCAATCCGGCCAGCACGCTTGCAGTTGAGATGAAAAGCTATATATAGTTTCATATGAAACTATTAACAAGCCTTGGCGGGACCTGCATTGGCACATGATCCGCCAGAACCGGAAGACGGCGGCCGGTCCAGGGACGCCCGGCCCCCGGCGGCGGCGGCGGCGGAGGGGGAGTCGCGTCTCGATCTGGCTAGCTTCCTGCCTTATCGCCTCTCGATCCTGCAGCTCGCCGTCAGCCGGTCCCTGGCGCGGATCTATACCAAGCGCTTCGCTCTCAGCCGCCATGAATGGCGGGCGCTCGCGGTGCTCGCCCGGGAATCGCCACTCACGGCGGTGGAGGTCGCGGAGCGCACCAGCATGGACAAGGTCCAGGTCAGCCGGGCGATCGCCAAGCTGATCGCCGCCGGGCGGGTTACCCGCGGGAGCGATCCGAACGACCGGCGGCGCGCGCCGCTGCGGCCGACCGCCGAGGGCCGCGCGGTCTACCGTGGGATCGTCCCGCTGGTGAAGGCGCGCGAGCGGGAACTGACCAGCGCCCTCACGCCGTCCGAAGCACGCGCCTTGGATCGGATTATCGACAAGCTCCACCGTCGCGCCCTCGACCTACGGCACGACGTCTCGCCGACCCGAGACTCGCGTATCGGCGCGGCCTCCGGGAATTGAATGCGGGCGGCCTTCGATCATAGAGAAAACGGGCCAACATCACGCGATGACAACAGGAGTCCTAGACTAAGGAGGGCAAGCCGGCAGATTCATTCACGGTGATAGCCACTGCCGGACGTGCTATATTTGAGAAATTCTTGGTTATTTGTGCAAATGCTTGGATATCCATATTGACAGCTCCAGAGAAATGGTAAAGACTTCCAAGTAGTTGACTTGGAATGCATTTTCTTTTCAGTGAAGCCTTATGATGGTATCGGCGAAGATGGATCAGCCCCTCAACAAAGTCGGCGCATCGAGTATCGGCGATGCGCCGCTCAGAATTCTCTTGGCCGATGATCACGCGCTCTTTCGTGCGGGTCTGCGCCATCTTTTGACGAACTTCGGCGACCGCTTGCAGATCGAAGAAGCCCATGACTACGACAATACCGCGGCGCGCTTGTCGGAGTTGGACGATCTCGATCTTCTGCTGCTCGACCTGAACATGCCGGGCATGCGGGGCATTTCGGCGGTGGAGGAACTCTGCTCCTTGGCGCCCGATGTGCCGATCATCGTGATTTCCGTGCGCGAGACCGCCAAGGATGTCCGCAAGGCGATCGACGCGGGAGCCATGGGCTACATACCCAAGTCATCGACGCCCGAAGTGATGATGAGCGCGCTCCAGCTGGTCCTTTCAGGCGGAATTTATTTGCCGCCCCACCTCCTCCAAGAGTTGCCGGTCGGCAATGGGTCGGCTGCCGAGAACGGCAGCGACGGGCCCGATGACCAACTTGCTCGCCTGACGCCGCGTCAGCGCGATGTCCTGCGGCTGCTCGCGAAAGGTCAATCGAACAAGCAGATCGCCGACGTCCTGGGTCTGGCGCCGGGCACGGTCAAGATTCACATCTCCCGCATCCTTAGGGCCTTCAAGGTCCAGAACCGGACCCAGGCGGTCATCGCCGCAGCCGACGCCCTGGGAGACGCCAAGACCGAAGCCGGTTGAAGTTCCGATTTGTGTGAGGGATTTGGCCGCCGCGAGCGCAGGGCGCCGGGGCCTGTTCAGCCCTGGAGCAGGTGGCGTATCAGGGCGCGCAGTTTCGCCGGGCGGACCGGTTTCTTCATCACCTGCAAACTCTGGTTGGCGGCATCGGCCCAAGCGGCCGGCATGACCTCGCCCGTCACGATCACGCCGGGCAGATCCCGTCCCGCTCGTTTGCTCAACTCCAGGATCGCCTGGTCGCCGGTCTCGCCGCCTGGCAGCCGGTAATCCGCGATGACCACGTCGGGAATCGTTTGCGCCGCCCTGGCGGCCTCGGCCGAGGCCAGGGCCACAACCTGATATCCCCAGGCTTCCAGAACGAGGCGCATGGCGTTGAGCACCATGGCGTCGTCCTCAATGATCATGATCGTCGCCCCGGCCTTGTCCGGTGTTCCGCTCCCGTGGCGGCCCGGCGCCGTATCGGACGGGGCCTCATGCGCCGTGGGCTCCAGCTCGACCCAAAACACCGATCCGCGGCCAGGCGCGGACCGAAGCCGGACCTTGTGGTTCAGGAGGTCGGCCAGCCGGCGGACGAGCCCCAAGCCGAGGCCCAGGCCGGCGCCGCGCTCCTTGGCGCTGCTGTCGAGCTGACAGAAGTCGTCGAAGATCTTGCCCTGATCGGCCTCGGCAATACCGGGCCCGCTGTCCCAAACCTCGAGCCGCACGGTTCCGCCGCTCCGGCGGCATCCGATAAGGGCGCGACCTTCGTCGGTATAGCGCACGGCATTGGAAACCAAATTGTCGAAGATCCTCTCGATCAGGCCAGGATCGCTGCGCACCACCAGGCTCGACGGCACGAGCCTCAGCTCGAGGCCCTTTTCATCGGCGATTCCCAGATATTGCTGATGGATGCGTCGCAGCAGGGGGCCCAGCGGCACGTCTTCGATATTCGCCGTGATCGTCCCCGCTTCGAGCTCCGAAACATCCAACAGCGAATCCAGCAAGCGACGCGCGAAGGTCAGCGAATCCTGCATGTCCGTGACAATGGACTGCGCCTCTGCTGTCAGCGGTTTGCCGGAAAGGGCCGAAACCAGAAGCTCCATGGCGTGCAGCGGCTGGCGCAGATCATGGCTGGCGGCCGCCAGGAATCTGGTCTTGGCCGCACTGGCGCGATCCGCCTGCTCCTTGGCCGCCTTCAGCGCCTCCTCCTGACGCCGGCGCTTTGTGATGTCGCGGGCAAAACCGCAGGCCAGTTTCTTGCCCTCATGGGTCAGGACGGAAACCGAGACCTCCACGGGAATGAGGCGCCCGCTCTTGGTGCGATGTTGCCCTTCGAAAGAATACGGCTGCTTGGCCTCGATCTTGGTCCAGATTCGCGGCCAGGCGTCGGGATCGACCTCTGGATCGATATCGGCCAGCGTCATGGCCATCAGCTCATCGCCGCCATAGCCGAGCATGCACGATGCCGTCTCGTTGACGTAGACGATGCGCCCCTCGGAATCGATCCAGTAGACCGCATCGCCGGCCCGATCGAGCGACAAGCCCGCCAGGCGCAGCTCCGCCGGCGCGGCGGCGGGCCGGCTCGATGCCGGTGAATTGACGTCCTGGTCGCTCATCGCGGCTCTTTCACGAGGTCTCGGGGACTTAGGGGGACCGGGCCTCATTGCGCGCTGTGACACACGAATGGATAACCGCGGCAGCCCGACCGATTTCGGCGGCGGCAGGCATGTCTCGGCGAGACGGAAATCTACCCGCTGCGGACGGCGGCGGCGAGCCTCTTTACGCGCCCGACGGGGCGGCCAGGTCCAGGTCTGGAAAAGGGCATTCCGTTGTCCGGCCTATTCAGCGGACTCGTCCGGAGCCTTCCGCTTGCGACGGTCCGCCGCGACGCGCCATTCCTCGCGGCTGATGGCGCCGTCACCGTCGCCATCGACACGTTCGATCCAGTGCCCGGTCCCGGCGGTAAATTCCGCCTGGCTGATCCGGCCATCGCCGTCCTGATCCAGCTTCGCGAAGCGCCGCTCGATCCGGCCGGCCTTGCCCTCGGCCCCGCCGTGACGCCGTTGCGCGGTCATCTCCTCTAGGGTGAGATTGCCGTCGGCGTCGGCGTCGACACGTTCGAACCAGCGCCCGCGCGCCTCCATCGCCTCGCCGCGGGTCACCAGGCCGTCCTTGTCCAAGTCCAGCCTGTCGAACATGGCCCCCCGGCCACCGGCCTCGGCCAGGGTCGTGGCCAGGGTCGTGGCCAGCAATAGGGTACAGAGTCCGGCACTGAAAAAAGTAAGAAAGCTCGCGCTCATGATTCAAACTCCGCAGAAGGCTACCCGCCGGCAGCCGCGCGCCGCCGGTACTCCATTGTACTCAGGCATTCTACGCAGGCATGAGCTGAAACATCCCAAGCCGGGCGGGTGCCGTCAGCCGTTCACGTCGACCACGACACGGCCGCGCACCCGGCCCTTGAGGATCTCGCTGCCGAGCCGCGGCACGTCGTCCAAAACGGCGTCTTGCACCATGGACTCCAGGAGGTCCAGGGGCAGATCCCGGGTCAGCCGGTCCCAGGCCGCGACGCGGCGCTCTTGCGGGCAAGTGACGGAATCGATGCCCAAGAGGTTGATGCCGCGCAGCAGGAAAGGGATCACCGTGGTCTCCAGCTTGATGCCGGCGGCGTTGCCGACCGCGGCCACCGAGCTGTGAGGCTGCATCTGGGCCAGGACGCGCGCCAGCGTGGTGCCGCCGACGGCGTCGATGCAGGCAGCCCAGCGCGCCGTGTCGAGGGGCCTGGCCGGCGCTTCGGCCAGCTCGTCCCGGTCGATCAATTCGGCGGCGCCGAGGTCGCGCAAGTAGGCGTGGGTCTCCGCGCGGCCGGTCGAGGCGGCCACCTGGTACCCGAGGCGCGTCAGGATTGCCACGGCGACCGAACCGACGCCGCCGGCCGCGCCGGTGACCAGGACCGGAGCCTTGTCGGGTGTGAGGTCATGCTCCTCCAGCGTCATGACCGCAAGCATCGAGGTCAAACCTGCCGTGCCGATCGCCATCGCCTGTTTGGTGGTCAGTGCCGCGGGCAGCTTCACCAGCCAGTCGCCCTTGAGCCGCGCCTTCTGAGCGTAGCCGCCCCAATGGACTTCGCCGACCCGCCAGCCGGTGCAGACGACCTTGTCGCCTGGCGCGAAATCCGGATGCTCGCTGGTCTCCACGGTGCCGGCCAGATCGACCCCGGGCACGTGGGGATATTGGCGCACCAGGCGGCCGACGCCGTTGACGATCATGCCGTCCTTGTAATTGAGCGTGGAATACTCCGTGGCAAGGGTCACATCGCCGTCGGGCAGCTCGGTTTCGTCCAGCTCCTTGATTTCGGACGTGACCGCGCCATCGCTTTCCGTGAGCACCAGGGCCTTGAACATGGACCGCTTCCCCTCTTTTGGTCGTCCGGAGTGCCCGCCCCAACACCGTTTGCGGCGGCACGGCAGCCCCGTCGAGTGGTACTCCCCAAGGCGCGCAGCGGCAAGGGGCCGACCAGGACGGTAAACGGGAGGTTAAGGATTGTGTCGCCGTTCAGCGAAAATCAACGCCTGGTCCGGCAAACTGCCGCTTCGCAAGCAACCGGAGGCGTCATGAGCGACCTCGGCCAAATGCTCGACGATTTCAGGCTGACCACGGCGGAGATCCTGTATCACATGCCGGATCACCCCGAGTTGCTGCAGACCTA
>JAUVQB010000317.1 GCA_030598385.1 Alphaproteobacteria bacterium
CCTCGCCCTTGGTCTCGAGCGCCACGGTGAAGCCGATGCCCGCCTCGAAGGGGTCGGTCTCCTCCGAATACTCCGCGCCGGCCGAGATCGTCCCGGCCTCGATCCGCAGAATCTCGAGGGCTTCCAAGCCCAGCGGCGCCAGGCCGTGGGGTTCGCCGGCCCGCCAGATGGCGTCCCACACCTCGACCGCGTCCTTGGGGTGGCACCAGACCTCGTAACCGAGCCCGCCCGTGGTGCCGGTTCGCGAGACCACCACCGAACGGCCATCGAAATCGCGCAAGCGGCCGACGGTGAAGCGATGCCAGCCCAACTCCTCGAGGCTCGGCTGGGCCGGCGGCGTCCAGACCGCCTCCTTCAGGGCTTCCCGGCTCTTGGGACCCTGCACCGCCACATTGTGCAGCAGGTCGGTCGACGGCTTGATCCAGACCCTGAGGCCCAGCGCCTCGGCCTGCTCGCGCAACCAGATGCCGTCGCGGTCGCCGCCGCCGACCCAGCGAAAGTTGTCCGGCCCGAGCCGGAACAGGGTTCCGTCGCCGATCATGCCTCCGGCCTCGTTGCACAGGGCCGAATAGGCCACCCGGCCGGTCGCCAGGCGCCGCACGTCGCGCGACAGGGTGAAGTTCATCAGAGTCTCGGCGTCGGGCCCCAACACCTCGAACTTCCTGAGCGCCGAGAGATCGATAATCGCCACCCGCTCGCGGCAGGCCCAATATTCCGCGATGGCGCCGCCGCCGTTGTAGCGGCCGGCCAGCCAATAGCCGCGGTGGTCCCTGAAGTCGCGCGTCAGCTCCGAGGTGCGCGGATGGAAGCCGGTCTCGCGGGTTGCTTGGGTTTCGCCGTCTGCTGTCATTCTTTGGGCCACCGCCTCAGGTTTGGCTGTCTGCGGGATCAAGCCAGAAGCAACCTACGGGAGGTCCCGAACGGGTTCAAGCCGGCGGCAGGCCAGATGGCCGCTTCGCCCTCGCCTTCCCGGCCGGCAAACCATAGAGTAGCGCAGGTTCCGTGCCAGTTATCTCGAGGCATCGATGTCATTCGATACCAAGCTTTTCCGCAGTGCGTTCGGCTGCTTCCCCACCGGCGTCACCGTGGTAACGGCGGTCGGCCCGAGAAAAGAGATTATCGGCATCACCGCCAGTTCCTTCAGCTCCGTCTCGCTCGACCCGCCGATGGTGCTATTCAGCCTGAACCGAAAAGCTCATAGCCTGCCGGCCTTCCTATCGAGCCAACATTTCGCGGTCAACGTGCTGCACCAGGATCAGGATCGGATCTCCAACCAGTTCGCCAAGGCCCTGGGGCAGAAGTGGGAGGGCGTGGATTACATCACCTGGTCCAGCGGCTGTCCGATCCTTAAAGACGCGCTCGCCAGTTTCGAGTGCAAGATCCGCCATACCTATCAGGGCGGCGATCATGTGATCTTGGTGGGCGAAGTGTTGCGCATCATCGCAGCCCCCCAGGGCGACCCTCTGCTGTTCTTCCGCGGCGAATATCGCCGCATCGCGCCCAAAGAGCTGCCCCAAGAAGATCTCGAGTAATACCAAGTCTTGATGATACTGACCCCTAGGGATCGCCCCTGGGGGTCAGTATCATCAAGATTTGGTATAAGGCCCGCGCCCGCCGGGAGGGGCTGTCGCGGGTGCCTTGGCGCCGCCCTATAGAACGCTCTTGGCCTTGGAAATTGCAGGCTTGGAGGGCGCCTATTCCTGCAGCTTTCTTTCCCAACCGAGGGCGCTTGCGACGATCTCCTGCAAGTCGTCGCGGGCGGAGCGCCAGCCCAGGAGGTCGTGAATTCGGGAGACATCGGCGAACAGGCACGGCGGGTCGCCGGCGCGGCGCGGCCCGGCCCGCACGGCGAGCCCGCGGCCCGAGACCCGTTGCACCGCGTCGAGCACCTGGCGAACCGAGACGCCATGGCCATAGCCGCAGTTGAGCACGCGGCTCTCGCCGCCGGCTTCGAGGTGCCGGAGGGCGGCGACATGGGCATCGGCCAGATCGCTCACATGGATGTAGTCACGAATGCAGGTGCCGTCGGGCGTGTCGTAGTCCTCGCCGAAGACGGTCACGCCGTCGCGCAGGCCCACCGTCGCTTCGCAGGCCACCTTGATCAGCTGGGTGGCGTTCGGGGTCGACTGGCCGGCCCGGCCCTTCGGGTCGGCGCCGGCCACGTTGAAATACCGCAACGCGACGAAGGCCAGGTCATGGGCCCGGGCCGCATCCGCCAGCATCCATTCGGTCATGAGCTTCGAGCGCCCATAGGGGTTGATCGGGTTGGTCGGCGAGTCTTCCGACAGGGGCAATCGATCGGCAATGCCGTAAACCGCGCAGGTGGAGGAGAAGATGAAGCGTCGGACACCCGTCTTCACGCAGGCATCCAATAAGTTGCGGCTCGCCGCCGTGTTGCTGCGGTAATAGGCGAGCGGCCGTTCTACCGACTCCGGCACGATGAGTTTGCCGGCGAAGTGGACCACGCTGGAGATCTCCTGAGCGTCGAGCAGCGCCTGCATGAAGGCCTGGTCGCCCACATCGCCTTCGAAAAACGGAATGCCCTCCGGCACCGCCTCTCGGTGGCCGGTGGAGAGGTCATCGACAACCACCACGGCGCGGCCCGCCTCGTGGAAGGCAAGCACGGCATGGCTCCCGATGTAGCCTGCCCCGCCGGTAATGAGGACGGTCACGGGCCGGAATCCAGGGCAAACATTCTCCACCTCGAGGACATTGGCGGTTCCCCCATGATCTTATACCAAAGGACGTGGATATTGACCCATTTCACCGCTGAGATTTTGTTCGCTCACAAGGCGCGGCCAAATGGTTGTGGTGGGCCGTGGTGTGGGGCCACCACAAGCGGGCCGCCCCATCGATCCAAATTGGGCCGTGAGCGGACGAGAGATCGCGGCCTTCGGTGGGGCCCAAAGGCGCGCCCGGGGGGGGGGGGGGGCCGCGCGCGGGGGGGGCGGGGGGCCCCGCG
>JAUVQB010000165.1 GCA_030598385.1 Alphaproteobacteria bacterium
AGGCTGGCCGGCGCCTTCTTCCACTTACCGCGTCAGCGGCTTGTACTTGATGCGGTGGGGCCGGTCAGCCTCGGCGCCGAGGCGGCGTTTGCGGTCGGCCTCGTAGTCCTGATAGTTGCCCTCGAACCAGATCGCCCGGCTGTCGCCTTCGAAGGCCAGGATATGGGTCGCGGTGCGGTCGAGGAACCAGCGGTCGTGGCTGATGATGAGGGCGCAGCCGGCGAAGGCCAGCAGCGCTTCTTCGAGGCTCCTCAGGGTGTCCACGTCGAGGTCGTTGGTCGGCTCGTCGAGCAGCATCACGTTGGCGCCGGACTTCACCATCTTGGCGAGATGCACCCGGTTGCGCTCGCCGCCCGAAAGCTGGCCGACCTTCTTCTGCTGATCCGCGCCCCGGAAGTTGAAGCTGGCCACGTAGGCCCGCGATTGGACGCTGCGCTTGCCGAGCTCGATCACGTCGAGCCCCTCGGAGATTTCCTCCCACACCGTCTTGTCCGCCGCAAGTGTCTCGCGCGACTGGTCGACATAGCCCAGCTTTACCGTCTCGCCGAGCCTCAAGCTGCCCCCGTCGGGGGCTTCCTGGCCGGTGATCATGCGGAACAGGGTGGTCTTGCCGGCGCCGTTCGGGCCGATGATGCCGACGATGCCGCCGCGCGGCATGCGGAAGCTCAGGTCCTCGACCAGCAGGTGGTCGCCGAAGCCTTTCTCCAGGTGTTCGGCCTCGATCACCAGGTCGCCCAGGCGCGGGCCGGCGGGGATGACGATCTGGCCGGCCTCGGGCGCCCGCTCCCGGTCGTCGGCCAGCAGCTTCTCATAGGCGGTGATGCGGGCCTTGGCCTTGGCGTGGCGCGCGCGCGGGCTTTCGCGGATCCACTCGAGCTCGTGGGCAAGCGTGCGGGCGCGGGCCGTGGCCTGCTTCTCCTCGGTCTTGAGGCGCGCCTGCTTCTGCTCCAGCCAGCCGGAATAGTTGCCCTCGTAGGGGATGCCGTGGCCGCGGTCGAGCTCGAGGATCCAGCCGGCCACGTTGTCGAGGAAGTAGCGGTCGTGGGTGACCGCCACCACGGTCCCGGGATAATCCTCCAGGTGGCGTTCCAGCCAGGCCACCGACTCGGCGTCCAGGTGGTTGGTGGGCTCGTCCAGCAGCAGCAAGTCCGGCTTCTGCAGCAGCAGGCGGCAAAGCGCGACCCGGCGCCGCTCGCCGCCGGACAGGCTGGCGACCTCGGCGTCGCCGGGCGGGCACCGAAGCGCGTCCATGGCGATCTCCACGGTGCGCTCCAGGTCCCAGGCGTCGGCCGCGTCGATCGCCTCCTGGAGCTCCGCCTGCTCGGCGATCAGGGCATCCATCTCCCCGGCCGTGAGGTCCTCGCCAAAGCGCAGGCTGACCGCCTCGAAGCGGTCCATCAGCGCCTTGGTCCCGGCGAGGCCCTCCATGACGTTGCCGGCCACGTCCTTCGAGGGGTCCAGCTCGGGCTCCTGGGAGAGATAGCCGACACTGGCCTTCTTCTCGGCCCAGGCCTCGCCGGTGAACTCGGTCTCGATCCCGGCCATGATGCGCAGCAGGGTGGACTTGCCGGCGCCGTTCAGGCCCAGCACGCCGATCTTGGCGCCAGGAAAGAACGACAGCCAGATGTCACGCAACACCTGCCGGCCGCCCGGGAAGGTCTTGCCGAGCCCCTTCATCACGTAAACGTACTGGTAGGATGCCACCGGCTTGCTCCCTGGCCGCTCCCTCGCCTCTCCATGCCGGCGATCCCGCTCCCGCCGGCGCCGGGGTTGTAGCGAAAGACGGGAAGCTTGGAAAGGGCCGCGGGGACCCTGCGCATCCCCCTCCTTCCGGGGATGGGCCGGGGATGGGCCAAGCCGGCCCTCCGTACAACGTAGCAGTTAGCCTGCACGCTGAATCTGGAAGGGTATGTTTAATGCGACGCTCGATCGCCTTGGTGGCCGCCGTTCTCGCGTTAAGCCTCGGGCTCCTCGCCGCCGCGCCGGCCGAGGCCGGCCCCAAGCACGGCTACAAGCACGGTTACGGCCACGGCCACCGCTCCTACGGCCACCGCTCCTACGGCCATCTCGGATTTTCCGACAGCACGCTTCTGGCGGCGGCCGGCATCGCCGCCGGCGCCGAGGTCATCAGCGCCTATCTGCAGCGCCCGCCGGCCTACCGGCCCGCGCCGGCTTATGTCCCCGTCTATGCCGCCCCCACCTATGCAGTCCCCGTGTGCCAGCCGATCTGCACTCGGGTCTTGGTGCCCTACCTTCATCCCTACGGCGGCACCTACTACGCGCCCCAGGTGCAATGCTACTGACCGGCCTCTGTGGGCAGCGTTTGGCCGTGCGGAGACATCCAATCAGACGACGCTTACTCTCGCTCCTGGCGGCCGGCCTGGTGGCCGGGCTCGCGACCGCCACCCTGGCCGCGTCTCCCGCCGCGGCATTCCACGAACATTATGGCGGGCATCATGGCGGACACTATCGCGGGCATCCTCACGGCCATTTCCATCATCCCCATTTCGGCCCCCAAACCGCCTACGGCCCCGCCCATTACGCCCCCGCCTATCCGGCGGCCTATCCGCCGGCTTATCCGGCGGCCTATGTCGCGCCGCCCACGGTGATCGCCGCTCCCGTGGTCGTTGGCCCGGTCGCTGCCGGCCCGGTCGTCGCTGGCCCGGTCGTCGCTGGCCCGGCCCTGCCCGCACCAGTCCCGACCGCACCCATCGCGACTAATCTGCCACCGATTGCCAGCGGTTACCCTGTGGCCCCCGCAGCACCGGGCAGAGAAGGCACGCCCGGCTGCCTCGTGGTGCGCGAGTACACCGCCGAGATCGAGGTCGGCGGCGAGGCCGTCGAGGGCTATGGCTACGCCTGCCTGCAGGCCGACGGATCATGGAAGCGGGGCGCGCCCGTGCCCATTCGCTAAGGCGTTTTTGGGCCCGCCGCGAGGCTCGAGCGCCAGCCAATCGAGCACGAAATCCCTGCGAAGGGGCCCGATCCCCTCTACCGGCAAGCGCCGCGATGTGGGAGGCTTGCGGGGACGTCGGACGCAGATGCGAGAGGGGGAACAAACTCATGACGGATCCCACGGAGCGGCTGGAACAGCTAAGCCAACGCGGCCAAAGCCTCGCGGAAAAGTACGGCAACATGTTCGTCGACGGCTTTCACACCCTCGCCCTCTTCGCGATCGGCGGGACGATCGTCTGGTCCGCCATTTACGCCTTCATCGTTATGGCCGGGAAAGGCCATGCGACCATCGAGGATATTCTGCTGTTGTTCATATTCCTCGAACTCGGGGCGATGGTCGGGATCTACTTCAAGACCAACCACATGCCGGTGCGCTTCCTGATCTATGTCGCCATCACGGCGCTCACCCGAATGCTGATCGGCGCGGCGAATCTGGCGCATGAAGGAGAAGCCGTCGACTATCACGACCTGGACGTTCACTTGGCCTTGGTGACGGGAAGCATACTGCTGCTCGCCCTGGCCGCCCTGGTCCTGCGCTATGCCTCCCACAAGTATCCCTCGAAGCGACCCTCTGTGAGCGATGCCTGAGCCTAGGGCGATCTCGAGATCCAGCGATCGTCCGCCGCGCTAAAAGATCTGCCCGGTGAACTCGCTGTCCACCCGCTTCTGCAAGGCCGCGATGGCCTTCAGGGAGTCGACCAGGATGTCCCGCTCCCGCTCGCTCAGGGTCTCGGGGTGGACGTAGTTGCCGACCGCATTGCCGGCCTTGAAATCGGCGATCTGCTCGCGCATCAGCAGCCGCGTGATGTGGCTGAAGGCGCCCGTTAGATAGTCGGCCTGGTCGGCGTCGAGCACGCCCTTCTCCTCGAGCGCCGCGATCCGCCGCAGGGTCGACGCCTCGGCGATGCCCTCGCGGAGCGACAAGAGGCGCAAGGCGCTCACCAGGGGCATCGTGCCCATGTGCTTCAGGTTGATCTCGCCGCGGTGTTCGGGCTTGTCCTTTTCCGTGACGAAGCGCCCGAACCAGCCGAGCGCCACCCCGACGCGCGAGGCCTCGCGCTGCAGCTCGGTGAGGAACGCGGGGCTGTTCTTGGCCATGTCCACCACCACGCGGCGCAGGTCCCGGACCATCTCGAGCGCGCCGTAGGCGCCGCGAAAATCGAAGAAGATGTCGCAGAACTGAAGGGCGATGGTGCTGCGCCGGCGGCCCCAGGACTGCACCTGGGCGCGCCACTGGCTCTCGGTCTTGCGCCACACCGGATTGGTCGCCATGACGTAACCCCGGCAAAAGGGGAAGCCGACCGCGTCGAGATCGCGGGTCATGCGTTCGGCCAGCTCGATGAAGAAGCCGTCGATCTCGGTGTGATCCCCGTCCGGGTAGTCGGCCAGGATGAATCCGTTGTCCTGGTCGGGATAGAGGAAGCTCTCGCCGCGCCCGGCGGAGCCCATGACGATGAGGGCGAAGTCGACCGGCGCTGGTCCGCGGGGGCCCGCCGCCATGGCCGCCAGGTGAGCTTCCACGATGCGGCGGTGAATATCGCGGTTGATGTGGGTCAGCACGTCCTGAATTTCGGGCACCGGGA
>JAUVQB010000012.1 GCA_030598385.1 Alphaproteobacteria bacterium
GCCGGCGGCGAGACGCCGGAGGCTTTGGCCGAGGCGCCGGCCCTCGAAGCGGTGATT
The DNA here is from genome assembly GCA_030598385.1 of Alphaproteobacteria bacterium. GTDB lineage: Bacteria > Pseudomonadota > Alphaproteobacteria > Kiloniellales > JAKSDN01 > CALJXB01. Next base: position 58 of record JAUVQB010000012.1, read on the forward strand.
GATGTGCCCTTCTCGCCGGACGTGAGCCTGCCGGTCAGCTTGGCCGCGGATCGGCCCTTCGATGCGGTCGAAAGGCCGTCCCCCGCGCCGCGGGCGGACCCAAGGGCGGGCGGCGGGGCGGGCGGCTATGCCATTCACCTGGTTTCCCTGACGCGCCAGGAGGGGGTCGACGGGTCCTGGGCCAAATTGCAGGAGTCCTTCCCCGGCATACTCGCCGAGAAGGACCTGCAGGTGAAGCAGGTCGATCTCGGCGACCGGGGCGTTTTTTACCGCATTCACGCGGCCCCCTTCGCCGCCTCGGAGAAGGCCGAAACGCTCTGCGAGGAACTCCGGTCGTTGCAGCAGTACTGCGCGGTCGTGGATCTCGAGTGAGGCGCTCCGCGCTCCCAGTCAATCGCCTCCCACTACATATTTGAGCGCTCGCCTTTGCGTCACCAGCACACATTGCCCGGCCATGCGCCAGTCGTCGGGAGGTTGGGAGTAGATTGGCTCGAATCCAGAGAAAAGCGGCATTCCGTTTCTGATGTCCAAATTTGGACGTATAGCAGTCGTGCTATAGAGCCGCATCGAACGGCGAGTTGTAGCCAAGAGACGACATTCGCACGCCGTTGGATGGGCGCCGTCCACTGCATCAATAGCGATCATGGCACTCCACCAACAAGTTCGACTAAACTCCACCGCAAGGCCACTTAGGGGATAACATGAGCCAGATCGATTTACCTATGAATGGCGGCTGTCAGTGCGGACGCCGTCGATACACCATTTCTGCACTACCACTCACGCTATACGCTTGCCACTGCACGGACTGCCAAACCCAGTCGACCAGCGCGTTCGGTATGTCTATGCCCGTCCCGAGGGAAGTCGTCAGTTGCGATCTTGCAGTTTTAGGAATATGGGAGAGAACCGCAGCGAGTGGGCAAATTGTAAAAGCGCGGTTCTGCTGTAAGTGTGGAACGCGACTGTTCCATGAGCCCTCTAGGAATCCCAAGATCATCAACGTAAAGCCGGGAACGCTGGACGACACGTCGTGGCTTATGCCAGTCGGTCACCTTTGGCTTGGCAGCGCTCAAGAATGGTTTACGCCGCCGGAAGACGCATTGCGTTATCAGGGGCAACCACCGAACTTTGACGACTTATTTGAGCGTTTCAAAGACGTTGTCAGCCACGGCAATTTGGGTTGATGACGCCGACGCGTGAATGACTGTTGTGGGTCAAACCTAGTCGTTCCGCAGGCTTTTCCGGAACGTCCGGAGTTGGGAGTAAAGCAGACATAGAACCGCGAAAACCGGGCATCGGCACTTGGAGTTCCGGTCTCGGCGGCGAAACGGACTTGCTCTAGCGTGCCTCTCCACGTCCGAGAACCGCCAAGCCAGACACTCGGGACTCCGTGCCGAATCTCTGGCAAGATAGCTTCGGTCTGGCCTCAATCTGCCGGCCGATCGCCAATTCGAACGCGCGGCACGCGAAACTGTCCGGCCTGGATTGGACGGATATCCGATGACATTCGAAGATCTCTCAAGGTTCGAGCTGAAACGTGGCAACCACGAGCGGCCGGAGGACGGGCTCTGCGTGCTGGAGGCCGTGGCCTGGTTCGAAGGCGAGCCCCATAGCGACCATCCGACGTGCGTCTGCCCCGTGCTCGCCCACTTCTGCCGCTCCTTCAACGATCGCCTGGGCGGCCGGCGCCAGGAGCTCATTGCCTATATTCCCCGCCTTGCGAACACGGTGGCTGGAGAAGATGCGGTTCGATCGAGGCTTCAAGTCCTAGCCGCGGAGTTCGTGGCGGTTGGCGGCAGCCCGGTTTTCGCCGAACGGCTCAAGGCCCGCTTCGCGCGCGCCCGGTTGCCGGCCCATGCCTCGTCCTTCGCTCTGGAGGTCCTCTGCGATGCCGTCACGCTCAAACGATCGGCCTCTCACGCCTTCACCGTCTTAGACCGGCTTTTGTCCATGGGCGCGCCGTCTCAGGGCTTCTCGACCAACCTCTCTGAGCGTGCTAGAGACCTGGAGACCGTGTTGACGAGCTGAGGATCGTTGCGTCCTCGTCTTGGAAACGGGCGCTGAGACTCGAGGCCGCCCTGCCTGGAACCGCTTCATGGAACGTAGACTCGCCGCGATATTGGTGGCCGATGTGGTTGGCTATTCGCGCCTCATGGGCCGGGACGAGGCGGGCACCCTGGCGCGCCTCACGGCCCTTCGCCGGGACTTCCTCGAGCCCCTGATCGCCGAGCACGCCGGGCGCATCGTCAAGCTGATGGGCGACGGCCTGCTGCTGGAGTTCGCTAGCGTGGTCGACGCCGTTACCTGCGCGCTAGCCTGGCAGGCCGGTGTGCACGAGCGCGGCCAAGGGGTGGGCGAGGAGGAGGCCCTGCGCTTTCGCATCGGCATCAATCTGGGCGACGTGATCGTCGAAGGCGGCGACATCTACGGCGACGGCGTGAATGTCGCCGCCCGGCTCGAGGCCAACGCCACGCCCGGCGGCATTTGCGCCTCGCGCGCGGTCTTCGAACAGGTCCGCAACCGGGTCGAGATGGATTACGAGGACCTGGGCGAGCTGACGGTCAAGAACATCGTCCAGCCGATTCATGCCTATCAGCTCCTCAAGGGGCAGGCACCGGCCAGTGAGTCGGGCCCGGCCCGGGCCAAACCGCCGCGGCTCGAGGAGGCGCGCGGCTCGATCGCGGTCTTCCCGTTCGACAATCTGTCGCCGGACGCGGGCGACGCCTACCTGGCCGACGGCCTCACGACCGAGATTATCTCCCTGTTGTCCCGGGTGCCCGATCTCAGAGTCGCCTCGCGCCCCGCCACCTTGCCCTATCGCGACCGACCGGCGGATATCTGGGAGATCGTGCGCGAGCTGCAGTTGCGCTACGTGCTGACCGGCAGCGTGCGCCGGGCCGGCGAGCGCGTCCGGGTGACCGCCGAGCTGACCGAGACGGCCGAGCGCAGCCAGCTCTGGTCCCACACCTACGAACGCCAGCTGGCCGACCTCTTCGCGGTCCAGGACGAGATTGCCGAGGCGATCGTGATCGCCTTCGGCGGCGAATACCTGCGGGCCGAATGGCGCCGGGCCCGGCGCCGGCCGACCGGCAATATGAACGCCTGGGGCCTGGTGCAGAAGGCCAGGTCTCAGAACCTGCCGGTCAACCAGGCGGCGACCGGGGAAGCCCTGGGGTGGGCCGAGGAGGCCGTCGAACTCGACCCAAGCTATGCCGGCGGCCACGCGGCGCTCGCCTCGACCCTGATGCAGGGGGTGATCAACGGCTTCAGCGAGCGGCCGGAGGAAGACCGGACCGCCGCCCTGGCCGCGGTCGAGCGCGCCGCCGCGCTGGCGCCGGACGATCCCATGGTGTTGCGCGCCATGGGCAACGTCTGGAGCAACTGCGGCGAACACGCCAAGGCGGTGCAGGCGCTCAGGCGCGCGGTCGAGATCGCGCCGTTCGATTTTCATACCTGGGGCCGGCTCGGACGCACCTTGGCCTACGGTGGCGGCGAGGACGAGCTGAGCGAGGGCCACGCCGTGCTCGACCGCATCCTGGCAAGCGCGCCCAACCATCCCATGGTGCCCTATTGGCTCTACTTCAAAGCCAACGCCTGCCAGCGCGAGGCGCGCTACGAGGACGCCATACGCTTTTCCCGGAAGAGCGTCGACGCCCAGCCGGGCTACGCCGGCGCCTGGATCACCCTGGCCAATGCGCTGGGCCAGCTCGGCCGGCTCGACGAGGCGCGCGCGGCCATGGATCGGGCGCTCAAGGCCAATCCGGCGCTCACGCCCCAGCACCTGGCCGATCAGATCCGCATCCTGGCCGGCGGCTCCCGGGACCATGCCGACGAGTCCCTCGCCGGACTCAAGGCGGCGGGCTTGCTTTAGCGCCGTTCTGCGTTGACCAGTACCGGGCCACTCCCCCTCCCGTCCACCCAATGCAATTGTATGCTGTGGGCGCGCGAAGCGCGGGAGTGCGAAGCACTCGGGCTGCGCCCGCGCACCGGGACGTGGAGTGGGCCGGTGCAGAAACATAGCCAAGCGGAAATTCATTTCCGCGAGCGACAAGGCTACGCACGCCCATGATAATTCGCGACGAAACGCCCGAAGACACGGCGACCGTGCGGCAGGTGGTCGCCGCCGCCTTCGGCCGGGTAGCGGAAGCCGACCTGGTCGAGGCCCTGAGGGACTCCGGCGATGCGGTGATGTCCTTGGTGGCAGGCGACGAGGGGCAAATCGTCGGTCACATCCTATTTTCCCGGCTTCAGGCGCCCGAACGGTGCCTCGGGCTCGCGCCGGTCGCCGTGGCGCCGAGCCGCCAGACCCAAGGGATCGGGTCGGATCTTATTCGAGAAGGCCTGGCGCGCGCCAAGCGGGACGACTGGCAGGCCGTCTTCGTCGTCGGAGAGCCGGGCTACTACGGGCGTTTCGGCTTTAGCACCGCCGCGGCGGACAAGTTCGAAACGGCCTATCCCAAGCCCTACGTCCTGGCACTGGACTTCGTGCCGGGCGCACTCAGGGACCGCACGGGAGCGCTCCTCTACGCCCCGGCCTTTCTGGCCTTGGAATAAGGGCGCGTCAATCGCGGCCGCCGCGCCGGGCCAGGGCGTCGGCGAGGACGCAAAGGATCTCGAACATGAGGGTGGCGCCGACCAGCGCCGTGTTGCCCGAGGGGTCGAAGGGCGGCGCCACCTCCACCACGTCGCCGCCGATAAGGTCGAGTCCGCGCAGGCCGCGGATCATCCTCTGCGCGTCAAAAGTCGAGTAGCCGCCGATCTCCGGCGTGCCCGTGCCCGGCGCGAAGGTGGGATCGAGCCCGTCCACGTCGAAGCTGATGTAAGTCGGGCCGTCGCCGACGATACTCCGGGCCTCCTCGATCACCGCGTCGACGCCCATCGCGAAAAATTCTTCGATAACGATCGTGCGGATGCCCACCTCGCGCCCGTAGTCGTAGTCGTTGCGGGTGTAAAGCGAGCCGCGAATGCCGATCTGCACGGTGCGCTTCGGGTCCAGCAAGCCTTCTTCGACGGCGCGGCGGAAGGGCGTGCCGTGGGTGTATTTCGCCTCTCCGAAGTAACGGTCGTTGGTGTCGGTGTGGGCATCGAAATGCACCATGCCGACGGGCCGGCCCTTGGCGATGGCGCGCATGATCGGCAGGGTGACGAGATGATCGCCGCCGGCGGTCAGCGGCACCGTTCCCGCGGCGTGGACCTGGGCATAGAAATCTTCCACGCGCTTCAGCGTGTCCATCAGGTCGATGGGGTTGACGCCGGTGTCGCCCAGGTCGGCCACGTTGCAGACGTCGTAGGGCGACTCCATAGTTTCGGAATGGACCCGCCGCATGAAGGACGACTGGTTGCGGATCTCGCGCGGCCCGTGGCGCGCGCCGGCCCGGTTCGTCGTGCCGCCGTCCCAGGGCACCCCGATGAGGCCGATATCGACGCCCGAGGGGTCCTCCGTGTGGGGCAATCGCATGAAGGTGGGAATGCCGCCGAAACGGGGAACGACGAAACCGCTCAAAGGCTGATTGAATCTCTCCGGCATGTCTCGAGCCCTCTCACCAATTCGACCGGCACCCAGTTTAACAGAGTAACGCGAACGCCCCAGCATTTTGGACTTGGCTCGCGGCCTAGGATCGAGGCGCGGGCGGTCAACCGGCGGGCTTCACGGCTTTGAAGATCAGGGTGGGCGGCACCAGGTCGAGCACCTCGGGCAGATAGACGCCCCAGCGGCCGAACCAGGGGTCGTAGTCGTAGCGCTTGCGGGAATCGGGCTCGATCACGCGCTCCACCACCAGCCCTGCGTCGACCAGATTGTTGTGCAGGTCGCTCACCCGGTAGCGGTACATGGTGGTGGTCCCGAGCGCGCCCAGGTCGTCGACGGCCGGGCCGGTCTCGTTGTAGCTCTCGACCATCGTCAGCTTGTCCAGGTCCACCTTGCGGAAGAGGGGATGGTCGAGCGAGAAGGCGAAGGTGCCGCCCGGCCTCAAGACCCGGCGCACCTCGCGGAAGACCTGGGGCCGGTCGTCCAGGTACATGAGCGTGAAGGCGGAGAAGACGATGTCCAGGCTGGCCTCGGCGAAGGGCGAAAGGTCCTTCACGTCCTGTTGCAGGAAGTCTACCTCGACGCCGTTTTCGGCCGCCAGCTTGCGGGCGAAGGCGAGCTGCCCCTCGGCAAAGTCGATGCCGGTGACCCGGGCGCCCCGGAGCGCGAAGGCGACCGAGCACTGGCCGCCGCCGCAGCCCAGTTCGAGCACCCGCTTGCCCGCAATATCGCCGAGCAGCTTGAGCTCGTCCTCGTTGGGGCTGCTGGGGCCGTAATGGATGTCGACGGGAATCTCACAGGCGTCTTGATAGGCCTCGGAGGTCTTGTCCCACCAATCCTGGATGTCGCTGGTCATCGCCGCCGGTCCTCTTTTTCGCCGCCCCGGGGAAGCGCAGTCTAAACCATTCCGGCCCGGAATCTCACTCTTGCGTGCCTCAGCCTTATGTGATGGCCTGAGGCCAGGGAAGATCCAACCATGGCGACCCGCGACCCGCTGCTCCAGCCTTTCCAGCTCAGGCATCTGACGCTGAAGAACCGCATCATGAGCACGGCCCACGCGCCGAACTACGTGGAGGATGCGAAGCCGAAGGGGCGCTACCAGCTCTATCACGAAGAAAAGGCCAAGGGCGGCCTGGCGCTCACCATGTTCGGCGGCTCGTCCAACGTGGCGCCGGATTCGCCTTCGGTCTTCGGCCAGATCGACATCGGCGACGACAGCGTCGTGCCCTATCTCGGACAGTTGGCCCAAAGGGTTCAGCGGCATGGCGCGGCCATCATGTGCCAGATAACCCACATGGGCCGCCGCACTTACGGTCACGTAGGCGACTGGCTGCCGGTGATCGGGCCGTCGCACACTCGCGAGCGCGCCCACCGCGCCTTTCCGAAGGAGATGGAGGAGAGCGACATCCACCGTGTGGTTAGCGCCTTCGCCGAAGCCGCCGGCCGCTGCCGGGAGGCGGGCCTCGATGGGCTGGAGATCCTGGTTGCCGGCCATTTGGTCGGCCAATTCCTGTCCCCCGCCGTCAACAATCGTCGCGACCGCTATGGCGGCAGCGTCGAGAACCGCCTGCGTTTCGCCTTCGAGGTCCTGGACGCGGTGCGCGCGCGCATCGGCGGCGACTTCATCGTCGGCCTGCGGGTGCCCGGCGACGAGCTCCTGGCCGACGGCCTATCGGGCGAGGACTGTGTCGACATCGCCGAGCGCCTGGCCGCCAGCGGCATGGTCGATTTCCTCAACGTCAACGCCAGCCACGTCTACACGGACTCGGGTCTCGCCTGGAACATTCCGGTCATGAACCTGCCGTCCGCGCCCTTCCTCCAAATCGCCGGGCGGATCAAGCGGGCGGTCGATCTACCCGTGTTCCACGCCGCCGGCATCGCCGATCTGGCGACGGCGCGCCACGCGGTCGAGGCGGGTCTCGTCGACATGGTCGGCATGACCCGGGCCCACATCGCCGATCCCCAGATCGTGCGCAAGCTGGAGCGGGGCGAAGAGGAGCGCATCCGCCCCTGCGTTGGCGCCGGGCTTTGCATCGACCGTCTGTACCAGGGCCTCGACGCAGTCTGCATACACAACCCGGCAACCGGCCGCGAGGCGAGTCTGCCGCAGCAGGTCTCACCGTCCGACGGCCCCAGGAAGAAGGTTGTGGTGGTGGGTGGCGGCCCCGGCGGCCTGGAGGCGGCCCGGGTTTGCGCCCTGCGCGGCCACGACGTGGTCCTGTTCGAGGCGACCGACCGCCTGGGCGGGCAGGTGACTCTTGCGGCGAGGCCGGCGAGCCGCCAGCGGATGATCGGCATCGCCGATTGGCTGGTTGCCGAGGTCGAGCGCCTGGGCGTAGACACACGGACAAACTGCTATGCCGAGGCCGAGACGGTGACGGCCGAAGCGCCCAACGTGGTCATCGTCGCCACCGGCGGCCTGCCCAATACGGCGATCTTTCCCGAGGGGGCCGAGGGCGCGGCCCATGTCTCTTCCGTCTGGGACGTGCTCGGCGGCTATGTGAAGCCGAACGGCGAGGTCCTGCTCTACGACGACAACGGCCGCCACCAAGGCATCTCCTGTGCCGAGTTCATGGCCGCCGCCGGGGCGCAGGTGGAACTGGTCACGCCGGACCGGGCGCCGGCCTTCGAGCTGGGCACCGCCAGCTTCCCCAACTATTTGCGCGACCTCTACAAGCGCGGCGTCCGCTTCACGCCCGACCAGAATCTTGTCGCGGTGCGCCGCGAGGGCAACCGGCTGGTCGCCACCCTGAGGAACGAGTACAGCGAGGCGCTGAGCGAGCGGACCGTCGATCAGGTGGTCGTCGATCACGGCACCCTGCCGCTGGACGAGCTCTATGTCGCGCTCCAGGCGCGCGCGCGCAATCTCGGCGAAGTGGATCCGCAAGCGCTCTTGGACAACCGGCCCCAGGACCTGGTCCGCAATCCGCAGGGCAGCTATCAGCTGTTCCGCATTGGCGACGCGGTTGCCGGGCGCGATATTCATGCGGCGGTGTTGGAATCGCTGCGGCTCTGCAAGGACCTCTAGGCAGGCTTACTCGCTGTCGCTGCCGAGCGCCCCGGCGCCCATCAGGTGGGACTGCTCGGTAGCGGGCACCAGGACCTTGGCGGCGAGCGCCTGCAGCCGCCCCCAGGGCCCGGGATCCGGCGAAACGCCTTCCGCCAGACTGCGCATGGCCAAGGCGTCGAGCCGCTCCCCATCGACGATCGACGGAAGGTCGGTCCGACTGAGTTCGTCCGTTTCAAGCGATGCGCAGACGGCCTCGAGGACCCAATCCGTTCCAGCCTCGAACAGAGCGGCAATAGTCCCGCCGGTCGCTAGAATCTCGACCTCGCCTCCGGCTGCGACCCGAAGGATGGACCGCTCTCCTGTACCATTGGACAGCGACAGGTTGAAGCTCCAGCCTCGATCGTTATGTCCTTGCGCCGCATGGCCCACGGCCGGCGGCAGCAGGAAGAGGGGCGAGCTGAGCCCGGTGGCGCGCAGCCGGCTGGGCTCGGCGTTGCGTGCTGCCCGGGCCACCAGAAGGTCCACCAGCATGGGCGCGATGACGGTGCAGGCCTTGCCATTCAGGTCCAGTTCCTCGGCGCCGCCGAAGCTGCCGCGCGCGAAGCGGCAGGCGGCCGCCAGGTCGGGAAAGCCCGTGAGGTCCCCAGCGAGGCCGTTCAGCGCCGGCAGATCGCGCGCCAGCAGCCAGGCGGCGCCATCGGCCGCGTCAGTGTCCAGGCCGGCCGGCGCGCCGGCACCCTCGGCCGCCTTCCGGCAGATTCGCTCAACCTCGTTCAGCGAGCGTTTCACGGGTGCAGGTCTCCTGCCTCCGTGAAGACCGGAAAGGCCCAGCCGTCCGCGTTCTCCCGGTCGAGCTCGGCGAAGCCCGGAGCGCCCTGGTACATGGTGATGCGGGTCCAGCGGTCCGACTTGGGGTCGAACTTGATGGCGCCGAAGAACGACAGCTTGCAGCGCAGGATGTCGATCGGCAGGCAGCCGTCGGCCAAGAGATTGTCGCGAATCTCCCCATAGGGAGTCCGGCCCGCCAATTGGACCCGCTTCACCATGTGCCGCCACTGGGGCTCGCACAGGAGGAAAGCCGCGACGCTCTCATCGGGCTCCCAGGCGCCCGTGGACAAAAGGTCGTGCAGCGCCGCCGCGTCCCGGGCGACGCCGATGCGGGTCTCGAGCTCCGCGCCCGGTTCGGCCGAGCGTTCGCCGAGCCGCGGCTCCTCCTTTTCGGCCGAGCGGTACCAGAAGAAGTGCTGGGCCTCCGGCGCGTTGAAGTCGATGTCGAGCGCCCAGCCGTAGTTCCGTTCGATCGCCGCTTTGAGGCCCGCCAGGCTCATGGCGGGATCGAGGCGGCCCTGTTCCGGGTCGGTCATCTGGTCGGCCAGGTCGTCCACCAGCTCGCCGTAGGGCTCCATCATCAGGCTGAGAGTGAGTTCCTGTAATTCCAGGGAGCCCTCGGCCTCGACCTTGTCGAGGAGCCGCCGCCAGGGGCTCGCCCCGCTCAGGAGATCCGCCGAGCCGCCGGTCAACTCCGCGATGAGGCCCCGCAGCTCGTCCTGCAGCCTCGCCGTGCGGGCGGCCTGGCGGGCGTCCTGGGTGGACCATTCGCGCACGTGATCGATCGCCCGGGCGAGGAGCGCCAGGAACGCGCCGCGCTTTTCGGGCGCCGCCTCGGCCAGAGCCAGCACCCGGGCGATGGCGGTTTCCCGCGCGAGCATCCAACGGTGGATGAGCGCCGGGTGAAAGGTGAGGAAGGGCGCCATGCCGAGGCCCGTGGAATTGCCGATGCCCAGGGCGCGGCGCCGGTCGGGCGCCAGGCGCACCGCGCGGTCCGGCTTGCGGGCGGCGGCGATGTGCTCGACCAGGTCGAGGGTGAACTCGCGAATGACGTAGACGGTGAACAGCTCGGCCTCGAAGGGCCGGTTGAACAGGCCGCCGGCGAAGGTGTTCTCCAGGTCCGACAGGCCGAACTTGCCGTTGCCGTAGACCGCCGTGGTGCGCATCAGGTAGCCGACCCGCACGATGTCGTCCATCGACGGCTGCCAGCCGTTGGCCAGGCAATCCACCACATGGCCGAACAGGCGCACGCTCTTGTTGGCGCGGCTCAGCACCAGCTCATGGGCGCTCACGTGCCCGGCCTCCTGCTTCGGAACGTTGGCGCGCAGGCGCGCGATGTCTTCGTCGCCCGGCTCGCCGTCGACCAGGGCGAAGGTCGCGTCCCATTTCTCGGCGATCACCCGGTCGGTGCGTTCGTCCGGGCTGAGCTCATCGGAGAAGGCGACCAGGCTGCAACAGCCGGCTGGCAGGTCGACTCGGTAGACCGCGGTGCCGTAGCCGTCGCCGTCGAGGTCGAAACGCGCCCGCGTCAAGCGCCAGTTCTCGGCGGCGATGCGGCGCAGCAGGCTGCGCATGAAGCTGATGCGGGTCTGGTGGAAAGACCCCATGCGCGCGAGACGCATGACGGTGTCGGGCGGGCGAAGCTCGAGCGGCGCGTCCTCTCCGGTCGATGCCGTGGCCGCGGTCACGTCAGCCCGCCATGTTAAGTTGGTGCCGGCCCGAAGGACCGCTCGAAGAAGGCGAGCCAGTTGCCGCCCATGATCTTGGCCGCCTCGTCGGTGGAGAAACCGGCGGCCTGGAGCCCCTCGGCAACGTTGCCGAAGTCGCGGTTGCAGGCGAACCAATCGGGCTGCTTTGGGAAACCGGCGGCCTTGGCGCTGCCCTCGCCGTAGTCCAGATCCTTGGTCCAGCGGCCGTTGCGCATCCAGGCGACGATGTAGTCCGGCTGATTCTGGCACAAGTCCGAACCGAGGCCGATGTGATCCACGCCCATCAGCTCGGCGGTGCGCGCCGCCATGCTACAGAAGCTCTCGAGCGTGCAGTCGCCCTTGTCCTTCAGGTGATGGGGATAAAGGCTGAGGCCCAGCATGCCGCCACTCCCGGCCAGGGCCTTCAGCACCTCGTCCGATTTGTTGCGCAGGGCCGGTTGCCAGAAGGCCGGATTGGCGTGGGTGATGGCGATCGGCCGCTCGGAGCAGTCGATGGCCTCGAGGGTCGAGCGCTCGGCGGAATGGGACATGTCGACCACCAGGCCGACCCGGTTCATCTCCTTCACCACCTGGCGGCCCATGCGTGTCAGGCCCGGGTCCTCGGCCTCGTAACAGCCGGTCGCCAGCAGGCTCTGGTTGTTGTAGCTGAGCTGCATGAAGCGCAGTCCCAGGTCGTGCACGATCTCCACCAGCCC
>JAUVQB010000484.1 GCA_030598385.1 Alphaproteobacteria bacterium
CCCGCCGAATGCAGCACGAAATTGGTGCCGGCCATGAGCGCGGGCATCATGGCGTCGGCGGACTCCTGAGCGGCCTGGGCGTCGGCCACCTTGGACGCGGTGAAGTGGCCGCCGCAGCGCAACGGCAAGCCGAGGCGCCGGGCTAGCTGGCCGACCGCCATATAGGCCAAAGCCGGCTCCGGCATCCCGAAGGTGGGCGCGCCCGATTTGAGGGACATGGAGGAGAGGAAGTTGCCGTAGATGGCCGGCGCGCCGGGCCGCACCAACTGGGTAAGGGCGACCCCGACGCTGGCCTCGGCGTGAGCCTGGGCGATGGCGGCGGCCGGGGTCACCGGCCCCATGGCCCCGCCTAGTATAAAGGGCACCACCACCGTTGCCTGATTGGCCGCGGCGTAGGTGCGCAGCACGCCGGACATGACGTCGTCGTAGACCAGGGGCGAATTGACGTTGATGTTGCCCAGGATGACGCAATTGTTCTCCACGAAGTCGGCGCCGAACAGAATGCGGCACATCTCAATCGAGTCCGCCGCCCGCTCCGGCGCGGTGACCGAGCCCATGAACGGCTTGTCGCTCCAGCGCATGTGGGAATAGACCATCTCCAGGTGGCGCTTGTTGACCGGCAGATCGACCGGCTCGCAGATGGTTCCGCCCGAGTGGTGCAGCCAGGGCGAGAGGTAGGCAAGCTTCACGAAGTTGCAGAAGTCCTCGATGGTGCCGTAGCGCCGCCCGCCTTCCAGGTCGCGCACGAAGGGTGCGCCGTAGGCCGGCGAGAAGACCGTGTGATTGCCGCCGATCTCAACGCTGCGTGCGGGATTGCGCGCGTGCTGGGTGAATTGGCTGGGCGCGGTGGCGCAGAGCGCGCGCACCTGGCCGGGCGCAAAGCGCACGCGCTCGCCGTCTATATCGGCGCCGGCATCCTTGAACAGCCGGAGCGCTTCCTCGTCGCCGCGAAACTCGACGCCGACTTCGCTTAGAATGCGGTCGGCATGGCGTTCGATGAGGTCGAGGCCGTCTTCGTCGAGCAGGTCGTAATAGGCTATGCGCCGGGTGATATAGGCCGGCGCGGGGCGTTCGGCCGCCTCGCGCCGCGCCCGCAGGCCATCGCGGCCGCCCCGACCGCCCCGACCGCTTCCTGCGCCTTGCTCGGACGTCGCTGGTCTCGCCATGCCTCGACCCCGTACCTGCCGGTCGGCCCGGCCGCCCATGTTTGCCCACCCCGCATGCTAACCACGCCAGCACTTGCATGACGACGAAAAATGCTAGCGCTCCAATAAAAAGAGGACAGCGGCAGGGGTGGTTGATCGGCGGGGAAAATCAGTTGAAAGGCGGGTTGTTTCCCGTGCGACCCGGACATTTTCATCATTGCCGGTGCGTGTGCCCCGGCAAGGCCCAAAGCCTCCAAGTCTTTCAATGCCTTAAAGTCGGTTGTCGTTAAGCGCGTGTTAACCGGATCAGCGCTAAAGTCTCTTCGAGATCGCTTCAAAATTGCTGCGACTTTGCCGGGGATTGAAACGTGAAGACTCCTTACATCGAAATGATTTCGCTAGTCGAGCGCCTGCACCGTCAGTGCCTCGAGGTCGTCAAGGCGGAGCTGGACCGCATGGGCATCCGTGACCTCAACAACGTGCAGGCCTTGATTCTGTTCAACATCGGCGAGGAAGAGCTGACCGTCGGCGAGCTGACGCAGCGCGGCTACTA
>JAUVQB010000408.1 GCA_030598385.1 Alphaproteobacteria bacterium
CAATACCTTCCTTATACCAAGTCTTGATGATACTGACTCATAGGGACGTCTTTTCAGATCTTTCGGCTAGGAGCCTGATCCGCAGCGATGCGGGGCATCGGAAGGGTCGGGCGACGCGGTCCGAAATCTCTGAAAAGGCGCAAGTCCTGTCGCCCCTGGGACGCGTCGGAGGGCGTCAGCAAGCCTTGGAGATGCCCCACATCGCCCCCGCATCGCCGGCGGCTTGCTTCCTACCCGACGCGACCCAGGGGCGATCCCTATGGGTCAGTATCATCAAGATTTGGTATTAGGGGAGAGAGTCGGGTCATGGAAGGTACCGCGGCTGACAAACGCGCCACCGTGTTCGGCGGAACCGGCTTCCTTGGGCGGGCGATCGTGAAGCGCCTCAAGGCCGAAGGCGCCAGGGTGCGTGTCGCCGCGCGCCGCCCCGATGCCGGCGCCCGGCCGGCCGGGGTGGAGGCGGTGACGGCCGACCTGCGCGATGTGGACTCGGTCGCCCGGGCGGTAGCGGATACCGACTGGGTGGTCAACGCGGTCGGGCTCTACCTGGAAAGCCGCGGCGAGACCTTCCAGGCCGTTCATGTGGAGGGCGCCCGCGCGGTGGCGCAGGCCGCCGCCCGCGGTTCGGCGCAAGCCCTGGTGCATATCTCCGGCATCGGCGTCGACCTCGCCTCGGAGTCGAGCTACGTCCGGGCCCGCGCCGCTGGCGAGGCCGCGGTCCGCGAGGCCTTCCCCGAGGCCACGACCCTGCGCCCCAGCGTCCTCTTCGGCCCCGAGGATTCCTTCTCCAACAGCCTGGCGCGGATAGCCCGCCTGCTGCCCGCCTTCCCCTTGTTCGGCGACGGCCGCACCCGCCTGCAACCGGTTTACGTCGAAGACGTGGCCGCCGCCGTCGCCCGCACCTTGTCGCTCGCGGAGGCCCGTGGCCGGACCTACGAGCTCGGCGGCAAAGAGAGCTACAGCTACCGCGCGCTGATCGAGCTGCTGCTTCGGCACATCGGGATCAGGCGGCCGCTCCTGCCTCTGCCCTTCGCGCTCTGGCAGGCCCAGGCGAGCCTGCTCGGGCTGCTCCCAAAGCCGCCGATCACCCACGACCAGATCGCCTTGATGCGCAAAGACAACGTCGTCGACCCCGAGCTGCCCGGTTTCGCCGAGCTTGGCATTCAGGCCGCCGCCCTCGAGGAGATCCTGCCCACTTACCTTGGGGCCGCCAAATCATGACAAGGCTTTGGACCAACCCTATACTCCGGGAAACTTGGAAAGCGACATGAGCAACGATCACACGCACGACCAACCATCCGACCCGGCGCTCCAGGTCAAAGCCCTGGAATCGCTGCTGGTCGAGAAGGGCTATGTCGATCCGGCGGCGCTCGATGCCCTGGTCGACGCCTACGAGAACAAGATCGGCCCGCACGTCGGCGCGCGGGTGGTGGCCCATGCCTGGCTCGACCCGGACTTCAAGCGCGCGCTGCTGACGGACGCCAAGTCGGCGCTGGCGGGGCTCGGCATCACCGGCTGGCGCAGCGCCAACCTGATCGCCCTGGAAAACACGCCCGGAGTCCATAACCTGGTCGTCTGCACGCTGTGCTCCTGCTATCCCTGGTCGGTGCTGGGCCTGCCGCCCACGTGGTACAAGTCGGCGCCCTTTCGCTCGCGCGCCGTCATCGACCCGCGCGGCGTCCTGGGCGAGTTCGGCGTCGAATTGCCCGAGGATATGGAGATCCGCGTCTGGGACTCCACGGCCGAACTTCGCTACCTCGTGGTTCCGCAGCGCCCGCCCGGCAGCGATGGATTGAGCGAAGGCGCCCTGGCGGCGCTGGTGACCCGGGACTCCATGATCGGCACCGGCCTTGCGCGGGCGCCGGGAGCCGCCGCGCAAGAGGAGGCCCCGGCATGAACGGCATCCACGACATGGGCGGCATGCACGGCCTCGGCCCGATCGAAATCGAGCCGGACGGGCCCGTGTTCCACGCCCCCTGGGAAGGCCGCGTGATGGCGCTTGGCGTTTCCATGGGGCCCTGGGGCAACTGGACCGTCGACCGTTTCCGCCACCTGCGGGAGACCATCGCGCCGGCCGACTATCTGACGAAGCCCTACTACGAACAGTGGCTGATGACCTTCTTGCGGCTGTTCCGCGAGGCCGGCCTGGTC
>JAUVQB010000110.1 GCA_030598385.1 Alphaproteobacteria bacterium
GCGAGCCGCCGATCCGCATCATCGTGCCGGGCCGCACCTTCCGCGCCGATTCCGACGCCACCCACTCGCCCATGTTCCATCAGCTCGAAGGCCTGGTGGTCGACGAGACCACCCACATGGGCCACCTGAAGGGCACCCTGGTGGAGTTCTGCCGCGCCATCTTCGGCGTCGACGACCTGCCGGTCAGGTTCCGTCCGAGCTACTTCCCCTTCACCGAGCCCTCGGCCGAGGTCGACATCGGCTGCTCGCGCAAGGGCGGCAGCTTGAAGATCGGCGCCGGCGAGGATTGGCTGGAAATCCTCGGCTGCGGCATGGTCCATCCCAAGGTGCTGGAGAATTGCGGCATCGACCCGGCCCGCTACCAGGGCTACGCCTTCGGCATGGGGGTCGAGCGCATCGCCATGCTGAAGTACGGCATCGCGGACCTGCGTACCTTCTTCGAGTCCGACTTGCGTTGGCTCCGACACTACGGCTTCGTGCCGTTGGAGGCGCCGAGCCTAGTGCGAGGCCTGTAATCAGGATTCGAGCCGCCACCGGTTGATTTTAACAATTCCCTGCTGTATAAACCGCCCCCTGTATAGTTCGCTGTGCCGCGCGATACAACGCGGCGTAAACCGCCGGTCCTCATCGGGGCCGGCGATTTGTCACCTTGGCACAGCAAGGCTCAGGACCAGACCCATGCTTGTGACGATGCATTTCGAGCCGCCGCCGTCACCTGTCCGACCAACCCGGCAGACAGAAAGCATGGACCATGTCTTCTCGAAACGTCCTGAACGCCCAAGAGGTCGCGCGCTTCGTCGACGACCTCGCCCAGCGGACCGCTAGGCCCGAGCTCCAGCGCTGGCTGCGCGGCGCGGCGCGGCGCTGGATACTGAAGCATTACGACCTCACCGACCGGATCCTGCGCGACCCAGTGGCGGGCGGGCTCGTCCGGGTGCGCCCGGACTCCCTCGACGACGTGGTGCCGCGGGCCTATCTCGGCGAGGCGCCGGCCTGGTGCGTGGCGGCCCTCGCGCGGGGCGAGGAGGTCATCGCCCTGCGCCTCGGCGCCAGCTTGAGGAAACGCCTCGACCGGGTCGTGGCGCTGCTCGAGGCCGAGCTGCAAGAGGGATGCCTTTCCGCCCTGGATCGCCTGCCGTTCGAGAAGGCCGAGGCCTGGGTCGAAAAGCGCCGCCGCGAACGCCACACCGACCGGCGCCGGGCGCGGATTGCCCGGGGCGCCCATCCGGTTTTCCGCACCGCCGGCGGCGCCGATATTGTGCGGCTGACCACGGCCGAGAGTCTGGCCGACGAAGGCTCGCGCATGCACCACTGCGTCGGCGGCTACGGCTATCCCCAGGCCGTGGCGCGCGGGTCTTGCGAGATCTATTCCCTGCGCGACCGCGAGGGCCGGCCCCGCGCAACCCTCGAAGTGGAGGAGGGCCGGGTGTGGCAGGTCAAGGGCTTCGCCAACGGCGCGGTCGGGGCGCCGGACCGAATCGTGCTGCGCGCTTTCATCCGGGGGCGCGGCTTCGAGATCGAGGACGACCGCCATAACCTCATGCTCCGGCGCTATGACTTCCGATGCAAATCGCACGAGCTGGACTACCGTCTGCGCGCCGGTGGCGGCCTCAAGCTGTTACGGGAGAACCGCTATGTCGGCTTCGGCTCTCGGACACACACCGAGGTCAAGACCCTCCTGTGCCAGTTGATAGCGAACGCTGGGCAGCTCGCGCCCGAGACCCTGGGGCGCCTCTATCAGGCAGTCTTGCCCGATGGCAGCCAATTGCTGCGCCTGCGTCGACGGCAGGCGCTCAACCCCTATGGCCTCGCCCTGCAGCTTGAAGAGGTGGCGCTGCCGTTGCCGTTCCTCAACCTGGTGAAATTCCGCGTCTTCCGCATTTGCGCGTGGGAATCCGAAGCTCGCGTCCTATGGCGTCGGGCGGAAACCGATCTCACCAACCTGGCGCTCAGCGCGCCCGACCGGCTGTTCGCCCTGGGACCGCTGCCCGACACGGGGAGCGTGCGGAACCGCCTGTGGGACTGCCCGGCGGACCTTCTGGCGGACTCCCCGGTCGACGTCTCGGGCTTGCGGGCGGAACGCCACGCGGCCCTGCGCCGCCGGTTGAATCAGGCCAAGCGGCGCGAACTCGGCCGCCGGGCCAGGCCCGCGAAGGGGCACCTGGCGGTGCGCCGCCTGCTCGACGACCCGCGGCGGGATTTTGTGCTGTGAATGGCGAGGCCGGGCGGCTGGATAAGCGGCTTGCCCCCAAGGCTCCGATCTGGGACATAATCCGCGCCCGAATGGACTGCCACGGTCGAAATCGATGAAGTTCACCCTGAGCTGGCTGAAGACCCATCTGGAGACCGACGCGCCCTTGCAGGCGATCGTCGACAAGCTCTCCATGATCGGCCTCGAGGTCGAGGAGGTGGACGACCGGTCGGCGGCGCTGGCGCCTTTCACCGTGGGCTACGTGAAGGAGGCGCGGCCGCATCCCAATGCCGACCGGCTGAAAGTCTGCATCGTCGAGACCGGGGCCGGCGAGGTTCAGGTGGTCTGCGGCGGGCCCAACGCGCGCACCGGCATGAAGGGCGTCTTCGCGCCCGCCGGCAGCTATATCCCGGGCACCGACCTCAAGCTGAAGAAGGGCGTGATCCGCGGCGAGGACTCCAACGGCATGCTGCTCTCCGAGCGCGAGGTCGGCCTCTCCGACGAGCACGAGGGCATCATCGAGCTGGACGACGACGCGCCGGTCGGCGAGTCCTTCGCCAGGCTGCTCGGCCTCGACGACCCGGTGATCGACATCGCGATCACGCCGAACCGGGGCGACTGCCTCGGCGTGCGCGGGATCGCGCGAGACCTGGCGGCGGCGGGCCTCGGCCGGCTGACCCCGTTCGAGGTCCCCGCGATCGACGGCGCCGGCGAGAGCCCGGTGACCTGGCGGCGCGACCTTCCGGCGGGCCTACAGGACGCCTGCCCCTATGTGGCCGGCAAAACCTTCCGGGGCGTTACCAACGGCCCGAGCCCCAAGTGGCTGCAGGAGCGCCTGCGGTCCATCGGCCTCAGGCCGATCTCGGCGCTGGTCGATATCACGAATTTCGTCACCTTCGACCTGGGCCGGCCGCTCCACGTCTTCGACGCCGACAAGCTCCGGGGCGACCTCACCATGCGCATGGCCCGCGACGGCGAGGAGATCCTGGCGCTCGACGAAAAGACCTATGCCCTCGACCCCGAGATGGTGGTGATCGCCGACGACACCGGCCCGCACGGTGCTCCCGTGGGGATCGGCGGCGTCATGGGCGGCGAGCTCACGGGCTGCACCGAGGCCACCACCAACGTGTTTCTCGAGGTGGCGCTGTTCGATCCGGTAAGGGTCGCCGCCACCGGCCGCCGGCTTGGCATCATTTCCGACGCCCGCTACCGCTTCGAGCGCGGCCTCGACCCGGAAAGCGCCGACTGGGGCGTCGCCGTGGCGGCCAAGCTGATTACCGAGATCTGCGGCGGCGAGGCGAGCGATACCACG
Organism: Alphaproteobacteria bacterium; assembly: GCA_030598385.1. Taxonomy (GTDB): domain Bacteria; phylum Pseudomonadota; class Alphaproteobacteria; order Kiloniellales; family JAKSDN01; genus CALJXB01. The sequence goes on from JAUVQB010000110.1 coordinate 3,504, forward strand.
TCGGCCGGCGAGATCCCGCGCGACCGGCGGATCGTCGCCTTCCGGCCCGGGCGGGTAGAAAGCCTCGGAGGCTGCGCCGTCGACGAAGCGGAGCAGCGGCGCATCCTGGCGGATCTCGGCTTCGAAGTATCCGAGGGTGCATCGGACGGCAAGGAGGCATGGCAAGTCCAAGTGCCGCTGTGGCGCCCGGACGTGGAAGGCGAGGCCTGCGTTGTGGAGGAGGTCTTGCGCCTCCATGGCTTCGAGCACCTGCCCATGTCTCCGACCCTGCTCGACACGACCCTGCCGCTGCCGTCCCTGAGCCTCAGCCAGCGCCACGAGGCGGCCGCCCGCACGGCGCTCGCGTGGCGCGGTATGCTCGAGGCGGTCACCTTCTCCTTCCTCGACGCCAAGGCCGCGGCCTTGTTCGGCGAGACGCCGGAGAGCCTGCGCCTCGCCAACCCGATCAGCATGGACCTTGAGGTCATGCGGCCCTCCCTGCTGCCCAACCTGATCACGGCGGCGGCCAGGAACGCCGACCGGGGCTTTCCCGAGGCCGCCCTGTTCGAGGTCGGGCCGGAATACCGCGACGACACGGCCGAGGGCCAGATCCTGGTGGCCGCCGGCCTGCGCAGCGGCGAAAGCGGCCCGCGCCACTGGTCGGAGCCGCCGCGGCCGCTCGACGCCTTCGACGCCAAGGGCGACGCCTTGGCGGTGCTGGAAGCCTGCGGCGCGCCCACCGCCAACCTGCAGGCGACCGCCGACGCGCCGGGCTGGTACCACCCGGGCCGCTCCGGCGTGCTGCGGCTCGGGCCGAACGTGCTGGCCCAGTTCGGCGAGGTCCACCCCCGGGTGCTGCGGCGCCTGGAGCTGAAAGGGCCCGCGGCGGCCTTCGAGGTCTTCCTCGGCCGCGTGCCCGCTCCCCGCGCGGGCAAAGCCGGCGGCAAAGCGAGGCCGCCGCTCACCCTCTCGCCGTTCCAGCCGGTGGTCCGCGACTTCGCCTTCGTGGTCGACGAACGGGTGGCGGCCGACGCGCTCCTGCGCGCCGCGGCCGTCGCCGACAAGGCGCTGATCAGCGGCGTCGCCCTGTTCGACGTCTACCGGGGCAAAGGCATCGAGGACGGCAAGAAGTCGCTCGCCATCGCCGTCACCCTGCAGCCGACCGAAAAGACCCTGACCGACCCGGAGATCGAGGCGGTTTCCCGGAAGATCGTCGACAAGGTGGCCAAGGCGACCGGCGGCGTACTGAGAGCTTAGGGCTCCAGGCCACCAATACTTGAGCGCGGCCCCTCGTGGGTTTAAAAAGCGTACACACGTACGTTCGGCCAGATGGCCGGTCAGGCCTTTTGCGCCATGCGCAGGCGGTAGGCCTTCAGCCGGTCCCGGCGCGAGCGGGCGTGGGGCGTACGGCGAGCGCGAAGAGGTCGGCCAGGCCCAAGGGTGCCAGGATCTCCAGCTCGTCACCGGCCGACAGCCGCGCGCCGACGGCGGTCGGGGTCTCCAGCCAGTGCCCGAGCGCGTCTTCGGTGTCGCGGTAGGGCGCATCGCCGTTGCGCTCGTGCATGCGGGCCTGGTTCTTGACCGACCAGGGCACCGCCGGCAGATCGCTCGCCAAGGCCGCCTCGATCTCCGATTCCCGCTCCGCTCCGGATGCCGGCTCGAAGGTGAGCACGTCCACGTCGGCGAGCGGCGTCGGCCGGGCGAAGCCGTGCAGCCGGTCCCATACCAGGTTGCGCAGGAAACCGGCGCCGACCCAGAACTCGGGCGGATCGAGCGCCGCGACCGCCTGGAGACAGGCCAGGCGCCACGGATCGGCCGCCAGCCAGACCCGCAGTTGCGCCTCGTGGGCGCTATCAACGTTCATGACGCGGGGCCGCGTGGGCGGCGCGGCGCGCCATGGGGCGGTAGGTGAGGCCGTTGATGGTGGCCCAGGCGACCAGCGCGGTCCGGCCCTCGGCCAGAGGGGCGGCTAGGCGCGCGGCCATTGCCTCGGGCGCGGCTTCGTGGTCGAAGGTGGCGCGGCCCTCGGCGCCATAGTACGGCGCCACCATGGCCTCGAACACCTCCAGCACCAGGGCCGAGATGGCCGGCGCCTCGTCGGAGCGGGCGAGGCGGATATCGATTTTGCTCATTCCCGCGATCCTGGCACGGCGCGGCGCGGCGCGGCAAACCCGTCGGTAGCTCTTGCCCCTTTTCCCGCTGCGGGGCCGGTGCTATAGCCGCGCCGGTATGAAGCTGGTTCCCCGAATCCGAGACTCATGACCGCGCCCTCGCACATCCGCAACTTCGCGATCATCGCCCACATCGAC
>JAUVQB010000412.1 GCA_030598385.1 Alphaproteobacteria bacterium
CCGCTGTTCTATTCCATGGCCGTGGTCATCGCCACGGGCCTGGCCCTGGGGACACTGCTGACGCTGGTCGTCGTGCCGGTGCTCTATAGCCTGTTCTTCGGGGTGCGCCGGACCTGAGGAGAGCGGGCGGGAACCCGCACCGATCAAGCGGCCGCCGATGCGGAGTGGCGGAGCGGTGGAACCCTGGACGCGTGGAGATGACGAGACTGTTCCGGATCTTTGCGGTTTTGCTGTTCGGCGCCGCGGCTCTGCTGACGCTTGTCGCACAACTGCGCCTGCCGAGCCACGACGGCGATTGGCAGAGGGTTCACGGCGTGCTCCCGCAAGCCGAGGTCGACGGCGACCGCCTCACGGTCCGCAACCTCCGCAACTTCACCTACGACGAAAACGGCCAGGTGCGCGAGGCCCGCTACGAAGACCGCGGCTACGACCTCTCAGGCCTGGATAGCGTGTGGTATGGGCTGTCGCATTTCGCGCCCTTGGGCCTGGCGCACAGCTTCTTGAGCTTCGGCTTCGCCGATGGCGAGTATCTGGCGCTTTCCGTCGAGGCCCGGCTCGAGGCGCACCAGTCCTACAACCCTTTTCTCGGCCTGTTGCGGGCCTACGAGCTGATCTATGTGGCCGCGGACGAACGCGACGTCATCGGCGTCAGAAGCCACATCCGGGGCGAAGAGGTGCTGCTCTACGAAATTCAGATTGCGCCAGCGCGCACCAGAGAACTGCTGTTGATCATGCTGGGCACGATGAACGAACTCCACGACCGGCCGCGCTTCTACAACACCCTGCTCGACAACTGCACGACCAACATCCTGCAGCATGCCGAGCGGCTTACCCGCTGGGATCTCTTCACCGACTACCGGGTCATCCTGCCCGGCTATTCCGATGCGCTCGCCTACGAACTGGGCGCGATCGCGGGCGACCTCCCCTTCGAAGAGGCGAGGGACCGGGCGCGCATAGATCCGGCTGGCGTCGCCCTGGGCGACCCCTCGTTCTCGGCCGCCATCCGGGGACATCCGTAACGCTAAGCCTTCGTGGACGTTCCGGGGCGTCGCTCCCGGAATAGCGCGCGGCGGGCCCGGTCTTGCGCCGGCCACCGCGGCGCTCCAGAATGACCGAAAGGCGGGGGCCTCGAGGCGGACCCATCCTAGACATCTTAAGAGACCGGCCCGGCCGGGCGCATGTCCCGTCGGTCAAGCGGCCTCTTGTACCGTTGGGTCTTTTTGATTGGTGGAGGCGCGCGATGGCGAGAAAACCCAAAGGTCCGCTGATCGGGCAGATGGACATCGGCCGCCAGGCGGCCGAGCGTGCCAAGGGGTCCTCCGGCGCGCGGGCCGGTCGGCGTGGCGGCGGCCGCGCGGCCCGGGTCGCCCAGCGTCAGGAGAAGGGCGCTCCGCTGGCGGTTCGCCCGGGCCTCACCGGCGGCGCCTTCCAGCCGCTGTCCGAGGCCGACATCGCCCGCATTCACGAAGCTGCGCTCGACCTGCTCGAGACTATCGGCATCGGCGATCCCACCGACGAGCTGAACGAGATCGTTCTCGCCAAAGGCTGTCATCTCAACGAGCACGGCCGGCTCTGCTTCCCGCGCGCCTTGGTCGAGGACGTGATCGCCGGCGCCTGCCGGGAGTACGTCGTCCATGCCCGCGGCAGCCGCTCGCCCGACTACGACATTCGGGCCGGCGGCCGGCGCGTCCATTTCTGCACCGCCGGCTCGGCCGTAACCACCTTCCAGTACGATACCCGGACCTACCGCCCCGCCACCCTCGTCGACATCTACGACTTCGTGCGCCTGATCGATCAGCTGGACAACATTCACCTGGTCGGTCAGCCGGTGATCGCCACCGACGTGGAGGACTCGTTCGCCCACGACATCTCGGTCCTCTACGCCCAGATCTCGGGCACCGAGAAGGCGCTCTCCATGTCCTTCGCCGACCGCAGCCACATCGAACCGGCGATCGGGTTCTTCGACCTGGTGCTGGGCGGCGAGGGGCGCTTCCTGGCGCGGCCCTTCGTCGTCTTCGGCGGCTGCCCCATCGTCTCGCCGCTGCGCTTCGGCGAGGAAAACCTGGGCGTGCTGATCGAGACCAGCAAGCTGGGCCTGGTCAGCGACATCGCCGTGGCGCC
>JAUVQB010000442.1 GCA_030598385.1 Alphaproteobacteria bacterium
CACCTTGCCGGCCGGGCTGACGGCCAGCAGGCGCGCCCGCCAGTCGTCCTGATAGAGCGGGATGACCTCTTCGTCGAAGGGAACGCCGCAGCGCCTTATACCAAATCTCGATAGTCATCGCCCATTTCACCGTGGTCTCTAGCCCGCTTGCTAGACGCGGGCGCCGCCGTGATGTGGGGCACCTCAAGGCGCTCGCAACGCGGCGAGGGGGCTAGAGACCGCGGCCTTCGGTGGGGCGGATCGGACCGCCGGAGGGCGTTGCGGCCCTTGCCCGATGCCCCACATCGCACTGCGCGCCGCGCCTACCCGGCGGACCGCTTCGCCCCATGAAATGGGCGATAACTATCGAGATTTGGTATTAGGGCCAGCCAGCCCCTCAGCGACCAGGACGAGTAGTTCTTGTTGCCCAGAACGATCTTGAAGTCCGCCATAACGTGATCCCTGCCCTTGCGGTCACTTGGCCCCTTTGCAATCCTCGCCGGCGCTCTGGAAGTCTAGGAAGGGGGCTCCATGCCCAAGTATCTCACCACTCGCGCCGCCGGCGCCGTGCCGATCCTGGCGCTCGCCGCCGACGAGCTCAAGGCTTGGCTTAAGGCTCAGCCGCCGGAGGTGAAAGCCTGGGTCGACTCGCTGCGCTTCACGGCCAAAGCCGGCCGCCACTGCCTGTTGCCCGGCGCCGATGGCGCGCTGGCGCGAGTCCTGGTGGGGGTCGATCCGGCCGATGGGCCCTATGCCTACGCCGGCCTGCCGGCGGTGCTGCCCATGGGCCGTTATCGCCTAGAGGCGGTCGACGGGTCCGCCGGCCTACGCGGTCAGGCGAACGAGGCGGCCCTTGGCTGGGCCTTGGGCAGTTATGCCTTCGGGCGCTACCGCAAGCCGCGCGAATTCGCCAGCCTGGCGTGGCCCAAAGGGGCCGACCGCGGCGCGGTCGCGCGCACCGCCCAGGCAACCCGCCTGGTGCGCGATCTGATCAATACCCCGGCGGGCGACATGGGGCCGGGCGAGCTGGCCGCCGCGGCCCGCAAACTGGCGAAGGCCCATGGGGCGCGGTTGAGCGTGATCGTGGGCGACGCCCTCCTCAAGCATGACTACCCGGCGGTTCACGCAGTCGGCCGGGCGAGCGAGAAGGCGCCGCGCCTGATCGATCTGCGCTGGGGTAAGAAGGGGCCCAAGGTCACCCTGGTCGGCAAGGGCGTCTGCTTCGATTCCGGCGGCCTCGACCTCAAGACCGCGGCCGGCATGAAGCTGATGAAAAAGGACATGGGCGGCGCCGCGCACGTGCTGGGGCTCGCCGCGATGGTGATGGATGCCGGCCTGCCGCTGCGCCTCAGGGTCCTGGTGCCGGCGGTGGAGAACAGCGTCGCGGGTAATGCCTTCCGGCCGCTGGACGTGCTGAAGACCCGCAAGGGGCTGACGGTGGAGGTCGGCAACACCGACGCCGAGGGCCGCCTGATCCTCAGCGACGCGCTGGCCGAGGCGTGCCGCGACAAGCCGGACCTGCTGATCGATTTCGCGACCCTGACCGGCGCGGCGCGCGTCGCGCTCGGCACCGGCCTCCCGGCCCTGTTCTGCAACGACGACGCGCTTGCAGAGAGACTCTTGGGCGAAGGCCTGGCGCGCCACGACCAGCTCTGGCGGCTGCCGCTCCACCAGCCCTACCGCAAGTCCCTCGACAGCCAGGTCGCCGACCTCAACAACATCTCCGACGCGCCCTTCGGCGGCGCCATCACGGCGGCCTTGTTCCTCGAGGCCTTCGTCGCGGCCGGCATCCCCTGGGCCCACCTCGACCTCATGGCCTGGAACCTGCGCGCCGGCCCGGGCCGGCCCCAGGGCGGCGAGGCCATGGGGCTGCGCGCGGCTTATGGCGCGATCGAGCAGATGGTAAAGAAGCGTGGGAGCAAATGATGGCGAAAGCGGTTCACATCGAGATGG
>JAUVQB010000035.1 GCA_030598385.1 Alphaproteobacteria bacterium
GCGGCATCCTCAAGCGGGTCATGATGAAGGCCGAAGCCATGGGCTTTCGCTTCAACCTCGGCATCGAGCCCGAGTTCTACGTCCTGAAGCGCGACGAGGCGGGCGCCCTCGGCCCCATCACCGAGACTGCATTCAAAGGCCCCAACGCGTGCTATGACGTGGCGCTGGCGACCGAGTCCGCCGGCTTCCTCCAGCCCATGGCCGACTACTTGGAGCAGCTCGGCTGGGGCCTCTACTCCTTCGATCAGGAATGCGGCCGGGGCCAGCACGAGTTCGACTTCGCCTACACCGACGCGCTCACCATGGCCGACCGAGACGTCTTCTTCCGGTTCATGGCGAAGAAGGCGGCGCAGTCCCTCGGCGCGTTCGCGACCTTCATGCCCAAACCCTTCTCGGAGGATTTCCGCAGCGGCGCCCACTTCAACATGTCGCTCGCCGATCCGCGGACCGGCGCCAACCTCTTCAGCCCGGACTCGGGGGCCAGCACCGCGCTGGCGGAGAGCCATGGGGCGGCCATGTCCGACCTCGCCCTCCATTTCACGGCGGGCGTCCTCAAGCACGCCGGCGCCATCACCGCCGTCTCCTGCCCGACCTACAACTCCTACCAGGGGCTCCTGGCCCAGGGGGCCTTGGCGGATTTCTCCTGGGCGCCGATCCTCCAGATCTGGGGCAACAACAACCGCTCGGCCATGCTGCGCCTGCCGATGAACCGGGACTGCGTCGAGAACCGGGCGGTGGACATGTCCTGCAATCCCTATCTCGTCGCCGCGCTGCACCTCGCCGCCGGCCTCGAAGGCATCGAACAAGGGGCCGATCCAGGCCAGCCTGTCGATGCCGATGTCTATCGCATGACGCGGCGGGACTTGAAGGCGGCCGGCATCGCGACCCTGCCGCCGACGCTCCTGCACGCGCTGGAGGCCTTCGAGGCCGATCCCCTGGTGGCGGACGCCCTCGGCGCCGAGTTCAAGGCCATCTTCGTCGACCACAAGCGGGCCGAGTGGGACCGGGCTTTTTTCCAAGTGTCAGCCGAACAGCGCGAGGCCATGCTGACGTATATTTGAGGGGGAGGGGGGGACGCCTTAGTGCGGAAAGGCCCGGCCGATCGGGACTCTAGCTCCTTACTGACACTCCTTGACGTAAGTGGTTTTTTCTACAAGTGGCTCTGTATAAGCTCCGCCAAACTCGCGCAGTTCGTCATCCAGAATGTCAGGAATTGAGAGAACAAGACCCTTGAGCTCTCAGCATTAGCTTCACTCATTGGGGCATGACTTGATCGTCAGGCCCTCAGGGAGCTGTGTCGTTTTGCCCCCACAAGTCCCGTCAAGCTGGCCTTGGGTGAGGTTGTTCGCATCTTCCAGGTTTGCGGCGTTGAGGTTCACGCCGTCGAGATTGGCCTCCTCAAGGTTGGCGCGCAGATCAGCCCCAACGAGATTGGAGCGGCGCAAGTCGGCTCCCGTTAAATTGGCGTCAAAGAGTATGGCTTCCTGGAGGTCGACGCTTCTAAGGTCAGCGCCCTGGAGGTCGACTTCGCTGAGGTCGGCTTCATTCAGGTCGGCATCGAAAAGGTTGGCCTCTTTGAGATTGGCACGGAAGAGAATGGCGTCCCGGAGGTTGGCGCCCACGAGCTTGGCGCCTTGGAGGTTAGCGTCCTGGAGGTTTGCGTTTTGGAGATTGGCATTAATGAGAATGGCGAATGACAAGTTGGCGTCTTCGAGATTAACATCTGTAAGGTTGGCACCTTGAAGATTGGCTCGGCTTAGGTCAGCCTCCCGGAGAATCGCATTCTGCAAGTCGCTCGCCTTGAGGTCGGCCCGACTCAAGACGGCTCCACTCAGGTCAGCACTGCTCAAGTTAGCCTTGCTCAGGTTCGTCCCTGTCAAGTCGGCCCCGCGCAAATCCGCAAAAACGCTGTAGCCGACGAGCGAAAGTCCGTCCGGCACCCATCTCCGGAGACCGGCTAGCCGATCGTCGCTAACCCCCGCGAGTCGAATGCCGTTAATCGCACCGTGGGATACGGCTGAAAGGGCAATTGCCAGCACCAGGGTGGCGGCCACCAGATACGTTCTTCCCTCGCTCCAGAGCTTCCGCCAACGGAAGATCATCCCTTGCCTACGCATCGTTCTACGCGCGAGCCAGTATGACGCCAAGCCAAACCCTACCGCTGCCACGATAAGAAAAATCTGGAAACTTGCTGCGGACCAATCCCGCCGAGGCAGATATCTAACCCAGAACATTATCAATGTAATTGGTACGAGCCACCAGGCGAGCCCTATGGAAACGAAATTCTCGAGGTGCGAAAGGGGCGGCCGGTTTCGTATTAGACGTTGAAAGTGCGCTCGGACGAGCCCATTGAGAAGCCAGGGATAAGCTCGCTCGTTCAGCGGCTTGCCATCGGGAAAAATGGCCGGCAGCGCGGCTAGCCCGTGCCAGAGGCGTTGCAGGTAAAGGTGCAGATAAAAATAGACACAGAGCAGGATTGCGGGCGCCGCCCAGTAAAACCAGACGATTGGTATCTCGGTCTGGATTATGGGAAGCGGCGAGGACGCTGTATTCGTCAGGAGCCGCAGGTCCGTGGTAGTGGCGAGGGTCAGCCAGGAGTAAACGCATCCCAGGATGAGTCCGAGGAAGATCTTGCGCGCATTCTGCGACGTTTCGCTCGCATGGCTCAAACCTTCAAACTCCTTGACCGCCTCTGGCAGCTTGGCATTCGTGAGATCGGTACCCGCCAGGCTTCCGACCAGGAGACTCTTCACATCAGTGAGATTGGCATTCGTGAGATCGGCCTCTTGGAAGTTGGCGCCGGCAAGTTCGGCATTCCGGAGGTTGGCGCCTATTACGATGGCATTCTGAAGGTTAGCGTCGACGAGTTCAGCATTCTGGAGGTCGGCGTCGGCGAGCAAGGCCCCTTGTAGATTGGCCGAGTCGAAAAAGGCCTTTTGGAGGTTAGCGCCAGCGAATTCGGCCTGCTGGAGGTTGGCTTCGGTGAAGTAGGCCTGCTGGAGGTTGGCTTCGAAGAAGTAAGCCTCCTGGAGGTTGGCATTGGTAAGGTTGGCTTCCTGGAGGTCGGAGTTGCTAAGGTCGGCCCGACTTCCCTTCTCGCCCTCGGTTTCAATCCACTTGTCGTGCTCCGCGAGGATGCGTTTCAGCTCCTCCTCGGACACCTTTCGGTATTGAGGCGGCTCGGGATCAGTCGCATGGGCCTCGTTGTGCGGGTTGTTGTCGTCCGCTGTCATCCAATCCCCACAGCGTGAAACGTCCAGGATCGTGAAGCTGCACTATAGACCGAAGATTGCAGGAGCAGTGGCTTCTTCTAACGAGTGCTGGAAGCGAGGCGATCGGGCGTTAGTTCGTTTTCAGCCCTCCCCACTCACACACCCTTCCGTGCCACCAGCACATAGCTCAGCGGCAACTGGGCGTCCTGGCCGTCGTAGATGTCGAACTCGTCGCTGCTGATGTTGTGGGGGTACTCGCGGAAGTGCTCGATCGCGAGGCCGCGCTCCAGGCCCGCGCTCATGATGTCGCTCAGCTTGTGCACGAACCAATACTGGGTTTCGCCGGGGAGGTCTTGCGTGCCGTCGTAGACGATGGCGCCCGTGTCCTCGAAGGGCTCGGCCTTGAAATAGCTGTTGACCGGCTTCATGGGGTCGCCGGCGCCGGGCTCGAACATGTTCATGATCGGGTGCTCCTCGTAGATGAGGAGCGCGCCGCCGGGCTTGAGCACACGGGCCACCACGTCGAAGAAGGCGCCCAGGTCCGGCATCCAACCGAACACGCCGATGGTGATCAGCACCATGTCGAAGGCACCGTCGAAATCCGCCGGGATCTTGTAGACGTCGCCCTCGACGAAGTCGCAGTCGATGCCGCCACCACCGTTGGCGGCGGCGGCGAGCCGGCGGGCCTGGGCGAGGAAGGCCGCCGACTGGTCGAAGCCGACGCAGCGCCCCCCACCCAGGTTCTTCACCGAGAGGATCTCGCGCCCGTTGTTGCAGCAGATCTGCGCCACGTCCTTGCCCGCGACCCCGAGGGCCTCCAGGCATTCCGTCAGCACCGCGTCCAGGCAGGAGAAGCCCGGCGTGGCAAAGCCGTCGAGCAAGGCCGCAAACTCCGCCCCCTCCTCATGATAGGGCGCCGAGGCCTCCCAGGCCGCACGGTTGGCGGCCGTGTAGTCGTCGCGGTCCTTGGCCATGGGCTCACCTCCTCCTGTTGCCATTGTCTTTTGCCGGCGCGCGCGAACGGTTATATAGGCAAATTCGAAACGCCACGCCACCCATGCCACTCCAGGGACCCCGTCATGGACGATCCGCAACAGGCCCTCGACTTGCTCGCCGACCTCATCGCCAAGGCGCGTGCGCAGGGCGCCGACGCGGCCGACGCCGTGGTGGTCGGCTCCGTCGCGCTCTCCAACGCCCAGCGCCTGGGCGAGCTCGAGCGCCTCGAGCGCGAGGAAAGCCAGGACCTGGGCCTGCGCGTCCTGGTCGGCCGCCGCCAGGCCATCGTCTCCTCGACCGACACCTCGGCAGAGGCCCTGGGCGGCCTGGTCGAGCGGGCGGTCGCCATGGCCAAGTGCGTGCCCGAGGACCAGTACTGCGGCCTGGCCGAGCCGGACCAGCTCGCCAAGGACCACCCGGACCTGGACATCTTCGATCCCGAGGAGCCGGCGCCCGAGGCCCTGATCGAGCGGGCCCGGGCCTGCGAGGACGCCGCGCGGGCGGTCGGCGGCGTCACCAACTCCGAAGGCGCCGAGGCGAGCTGGTCGATGAGCCGGGTGAGCCTCGCCGGCTCCAACGGCTTCAGCGGCAGCTACGCGGGCTCGCGCCATTCCCTCGGCGTCTCGGTGCTGGCCGGCGAAGGCCTCGGCATGGAGCGCGACTACGACTTCACCAGCACCGTCTTCGCGGCCGACATGGAAGACCCCGAAACGGTCGGCCGGCGGGCCGGCGAGCGGACGGTGCGCCGCCTCGGCCCCAGGAAGGCCGCCACGGCTAAAGTGCCATTGGTCTTCGACCCGCGGGTCGCCGGCGGCCTCATCGGCCACCTGGCGAGCGCCATCAACGGCACGACGGTGGCGCGCGGCACCAGCTTCTTGAAGGACAAGATGGGCGAGCCGGTCTTCGCCCGGGGCCTCAACGTGGTCGACGACCCGCACCGGGCCCGCGGCCTGCGCTCCAAGCCGTTCGACGGCGAGGGCCTGGCCAACAGCCGGCGCAGCGTGGTCGAGGACGGCGTGCTGAAGACCTGGTTCCTCGATCTGCGCTCGGCGCGCCAACTGGGCCTCGTCTCCACCGGCAATGCCAGCCGCGGCACCTCCTCGCCGCCCGGACCCTCCGCCACCAACCTCTACCTGGAAGCGGGCGCCGAGAGCCCCGAGGCCCTCATCGGCGAAATCGACGCGGGCTTCTATATCACCGAGATGATGGGCATGGGGATCAACGGCATCACCGGCGACTACAGCCGCGGCGCGTCGGGCTTCTGGATCGAAAAGGGCGCGCTCGCCTACCCGGTGAGCGAGGTCACCGTGGCCGGCAATCTGAAGGACATGTTCCTGGCGCTGACCCCGGCGAATGACCTGGAGTTCCGATACGGCATCAACGCCCCCACACTCAGGGTCGACGGCATGACCGTGGCTGGCGCCTAACGGCCGTAGGGTCCCGCTCTAGGCACCACCAAGCTGAGGGCATCCGGCACCACCTCGATCGCCACCGGCAGGCGCGCCATGTCGTCGCCGTCGCACTGGACCGGCTCCGCCATCGACGAGTCTCCAGACTGCGAAGCCGGCGCTGTAATCCGCACCTTCCGTCCCGGGACGCTGGTGAATCCCGGCGCGGCCTCGAGCCGCCCCAGCGCCAGCGCCAAGCCGTAAAATCCGGCCGCCCAGAAGCCTGCGCGTTCGAACAGGCAGACCTGGAACCGGGGATCGTCGAGCCGGGCCTCTCTGGCGACGATGAAGGGTCCGCCGTAGCGGCTCGCCTTGGCGACGATGACCGAGGCCGCCTCGTGGCCGGCGCCGTCGACCTCGACCCGGTAGCGCAGATCGCGTGAGCGTAGCACCGCACGCAGGCCCGCCCAGACATAGGCGCCCTGGGCGAAGTGGCGCTTCAGACTAGGATTAACGTCGGCCACCGCGCGAGCGTCGACCCCGGCGCCGGCCATGAGGATGAAGCTGCGCCCATCCGGTATGCCGGCGCCGGTGATGCGGCCGAGGCTGATCCGGCGCACCACGCCTTCGCGGATCGTCCGCGCCGCCGCCGCCGGCGACGTGCCGAGGCCGATCTCCACCGCCAGCACGTTCGAGGTGCCCAGCGGCACGATCGCCAGGGGCAGGCTCGCCGGCCGGCCGTCGGCGACCAGCCCGTTGACCACCTCGTTGATGGTGCCGTCGCCGCCCGCCGCGACGACCAGGTCGGCCTCGCCCGGCTCGATCCGGCGGGCCAGTCGGGTCGCGTCGCCGGGTGCCTCGGTCGTCCGCAAGGAGAGCTCGTCCCCATCGCGCTCCAACAGGTCGAGGGCGGCCTGAAACCGCTGCCGCCGCCGCCGACCGGCCACCGGATTGTGGATCACCAATAGACGCCGCCGACCGGCAGGCCCTTGCGCCCCTGCGGATCCCTGCGCCCCTGCGGTCACGGGGTCTCCGGCATGGGCCCGACGATCAGGGCCGGGTCGAGGCGCTGGTCGAACCAGTTGAAGCGCCAGTCGAGGTGCGCGCCCGTAACCCGCCCCGTGGCGCCGACGCTGCCGAGCGGTTCGCCCTGGCGCAACATCTGACCCTCCTCGACCGAGACCTCGTGCAAATGCAAATAGGCCGAGGTCAGGCCGTAGCCGTGGTCGAGCAGCACGGTGCCGCCGGAATAGTACATATCGTGGTGCGCCACGACGACCAATCCGTCGGCGGGCGCCACCACCGGGGTGCCCACGGGCACCGCGACATCGACTCCGAAATGGGGCCATTTGGGCTCGCCGTTCAAAATACGCTGGCTGCCGTAGACGCCGGAGATCGGCCCGGTGACCGGCCACACGAAGCCGGTCTCGAACCAGGGCTCCGGCCGGTCCGCCTTGCGCACCTCGGCCACCATGGCCTGCTCGTCCGCGATCCGCGCCAACACCTCCTCGGGCGGCGACACCTTGTCCTGGGGCAGGCCGTCGATGCGCTGAATGTCGTAGTTGCGCTGTTCGACGGCGAGCGTCCGCCGGGCCAGTGTGCCGTCGGGCAGGGTCAGTTCGAGAACCGCCTCGGGCGCCGCGTCCCGGCCGAAGCCGATCAGGAAACGCCCGTCGGCCCCGACCCTGACCGGCCGGCCGTCCAACGTGACCTCGGCCCCCGGCAGGGTCCGGCCGTAAATCAGCCCGCCCTGACTCAGCGCTCCTTCGAGGGTCAGATCTTGCGCCAATCCGGGGCTGGACCCCCAGATGGAAAGGGGCCAGGCGACCGCGAGAACCAATATGGCCGCCCGGAGCTTCACAGCAGGCTTCCTTGCGGATCGTCTTTCGGCGCTTTCTTGGCGGCCTTCGGCCTCCCCGCGGTTTCGGTGGAATCTCTGGCCTCGGCGGCCTCGGCGGTGATGTGGCCGTCGGCGAATTCGATGTCGAGGGCCAGGCCCGGCGCCACGGCCGCGGCGCGCGCGACCAGGCCCTCGGGGCCTCGCACCACGGCATAGCCCCGGGCGAGCACCTTTCGGTATGAAACGCTCTCCAGCACCCGGTTCAGCGCTTTGAGTCCATCTCTGCGATCGGCCAGGATCTGCTGCCGGCTGCGTCGGAGGCGCCGCCCCGCATCGAGCCGCGCCAGCGCTTCGCCCGGCCGCTGGCCGATGCGCCGGCCGAGCCCCCTGAGGCGGTCGCCCTGGGCGCCCAGGCGCTCGCGACTCATGGCGAGCTGGCGCCGGGGATGGGGCAAGGCCGCGCCAATGCGCGCCAGCTCGGTACGCCGCGTCTGAGCAAATCCACGCAGGGCGCCGCCCAGCCGCTCGGCCCGCTCGTCGAGGCGCTGGGTCTTCTCCTCCAACAGCCGCCTGGGCTCCGGCAGGCCGCGGGCCAGGCCGCTCACCTCGGCGCGCCGCGCGGCCAAGAGGCGCGCCGCGGCGGTGGCCAGGCGGCGGCCGTGATCGAGGCTCGTGGCCAGGAGTTCGCTTCTCACCGGCACCGCCCGCTCCGCCGCCGCGCTCGGGGTCGGCGCCCGGTGATCCGCGGCGAAGTCGATCAGGGTGGTGTCGGTCTCGTGGCCGACGGCGGAGATCAGCGGGATCGCCGAGGCCGCGGCGGCGCGCACCACCACTTCCTCGTTGAAGGCCCAGAGGTCCTCCAGGCTGCCGCCGCCGCGCGCCACGATCAGCAGGTCCGGCCGCGGCACCGGGCCGCCCTCCTCGAGTGCGTTGAACCCCTCGATGGCGGCGGCGATCTCAGCCGCCGCGCCCTCGCCCTGGACCAGCACCGGCCAGACCAGCACTGGCCGCGGGAAGCGGTCGGCGAGGCGGTGCAGGATGTCGCGGATGACCGCCCCGGTCGGCGAGGTGACGACGCCGATCACCTCCGGCAGGAACGGCAGGGCCTGCTTGCGCTCTTCGTCGAACAGGCCCTCGGCGGCAAGCTTGCGGCGCCGCTCCTCGAGCAGCTTCAAAAGCGCGCCCTCGCCGGCCAGCTCGAGCTGCTCGATAACGATCTGATACTTCGAGCGGCCCGGATAGGTGGTCAGCCGGCCGGTCGCGATGACCTCGAGCCCGTCCTCCGGCACGAGCGCCAGGCGCGCCGCCATGCCGCGCCAGCAGACTGCGTCCAGCACCGCCTCCTCGTCCTTCAGCGCCATGTAGAGATGGCCCGAGGCGGCGCGCTTGAAGCCCGAGACCTCGCCGCGCACCCGCACCCGCTCGAAAGTGCCCTCGATGGTGCGCTTCACCGCCTGGGACAGCTCGGCGACGGAAAATTCGGGCAGATTGCCGCTGAGATTTCCGTTTGTGGGCGGGACAGGCGGGTCTTTTCGACCTGGAGGGGGAGACTCGGCGCTCACGGATCGGCTGAAATTGGCTTCTGGTGAGGGGCGCTTATGCTACAAGACCGCGACGGAAGCAACTAGCGCTGTTCGAGGTCAGGGGAAGCGCCATGCGAATTCTGGTGGTGGGCGGCGGCGGCCGCGAACATGCGCTGTGCTGGGCGATCGCGGCCTCGCCGCTCTGCGACCGGCTCTACTGCGCGCCGGGCAACGCCGGGATCGCCCGCGAGGCGACCTGCGTGCCGATCGGCGCCGAGGATGTCGACGCCCTGGTCGCCTTCGCCCGCGAGGAGGCGCTCGACTTCGTGGTGGTCGGGCCCGAGGCGCCCCTGGTGCTCGGCCTCGCCGACCGTCTGAGCGAGGCGGGCATCAAGGTCTTCGGCCCCTCGGCCAAGGCGGCCGAGCTGGAAGGCTCCAAGGGCTTCATGAAGGACCTCTGCGCCAAATACGGCATACCGAGCGCGGCCTATGCCCGCTTCACCGACGCCGGGGCCGCCAAGGCCTATCTGCGCGCCGAGGGCGCGCCCATCGTGGTGAAGGCCGACGGGCTCGCCGCCGGCATGGGCGTCACCGGGGCCGGAACCATCGCCGAGGCCGAGGCGGCGGTCGA
>JAUVQB010000428.1 GCA_030598385.1 Alphaproteobacteria bacterium
CGGGCAGCAGCTCCCGGACTTTCTTGTCGGTCTTATAGATGTCCTCCGGGTTGCCGGAGAGGGCGGCCCAGCGGAACGGGCCGATGCCGCGGCAGAACAGGGGGCGGATATAGGCGGGCACGAAGCCGGGAAAGGCGAAAGCGTCCTCGAGGCCATCCTCGAGGGCCACCTGGCGGATGTTGTTGCCGTAGTCCACCGTCGGGATGCCCCGGTTCCAGAACTCCAGCATGCCCGCCACGTGGACTTTCATCGAGGCCCGCGCGGCCCGCTCGACGGCCTTGGGGTCGCTCTCCTGCTTTTCACGCCACTCCGCCAGGCTCCAGCCTTGCGGCAGATAGCCGTTCACCGGATCGTGGGCCGAGGTCTGGTCGGTTACGATGTCGGGCCGGACGCCGCGCCGGGCGATCTCGGGAACAATGTCGGCCGCGTTGCCGAGCAGTGCGACCGACTTCGCCTCGCCCGCCGCGGTCCAGCGGTCGATCATCTCGAGCGCCTCGTCGAGGCTGTCGGTCTTTTCGTCGACATAGCGCGTGCGCAGGCGGGAATCGATCCGGTCGGGGTCGCACTCGACGGCCAGGCAGCAGGCGCCCGCCATGACGGCGGCCAGCGGCTGGGCGCCGCCCATGCCGCCGAGCCCTGCGGTCAGAATCCACTTGCCCGCGAGACTGCCGTCGAAATGCTGGCGCCCGGCTTCGACGAAGGTCTCGTAGGTTCCCTGGACGATGCCCTGGCTGCCGATATAGATCCACGACCCGGCCGTCATCTGGCCGTACATCATGAGGCCCTTGCGGTCGAGCTCGTTGAAGTGGTCCCAGGTCGCCCAGTGGGGCACCAGGTTCGAGTTGGCGATCAGCACGCGCGGCGCATCGGCATGGGTCTTGAACACGCCGACCGGTTTGCCGGACTGTACCAGCAGCGTCTCGTCGTCCTCCAGCGTCTTCAGAGTGGCCGCGATCCGGTCGAAATCCTGCCAGGTTCGCGCCGCGCGCCCGATGCCGCCGTAGACCACCAGTTCGTGGGGCTTTTCCGCCACGTCGGGATGGAGGTTGTTCATCATCATCCTGAGCGGCGCCTCGGTCTGCCAGGACTTGGCGTTCAGCTTGGGGCCCTCGGGCGCCCGGACTTCCCGGATGTTCTTGCGGGGATCGGACATGGTCGGCTCTCCCTCATGTTACCGCTCGACCTCATGACAGGGCGCCGTCGAGGGCCAGCCGCTCGAGGCGCTCCAACAGAGTTTTCAGGTGGGGCCTGAGGCGCTCGGCGAGGTCGCCCCGGTAGGCCCAAGGCGGCCTCTCGTCCATGTAGGCCGATTGGGCGATCTCCATCTGCAAGGCGTGGACTCCGTCACCGGGCCGGCCGTAGTGCCGGGTCGTCCAGCCACCCTTGAAGCGGCCGTTCAGCACGAAGGTGAAGCCGGAAGCCTGCGCGACCTCGACAGCGGCCTGCTGCACGGCTGGCGCGCAGGCGGCACCCTGGTTGTCGCCGATGTTGAGCGCCGGCAGTTCGCCCTCGAAGAGGTAGGGAATGTGGGAGCGGATGGAGTGGCAGTCGTAGAGCAGCGCAACACCGTGCCGCGCCCGGACGCGCTCGATCTCGGCGGCCAGCGCGGCATGGTAGGGGACATGGCAGGCCGCCCGGCGGGCCTCGATCTCTTCCGGGGCGGGCGCCTCGCCGGGCCGCCAGATCGGCGCGCCGTCGAAATCCGTCGTCGGGCAGAGCGTCGTGGTGTTTTGACCCGGATAGAGGCTTACGTCCTCCGGGTCTCGGTTGGCGTCGATCACATAACGGTGGAACTGCGCCTTCACCAGGCTCGCTCCGGGGAGCAGGCCCTCATAAAGTCGGTCGACCCACCAATCGGTATCGGTGCGTTCCCGGCCCCGATCGTTGAGGCGCGCCAACAGGTCCTCGGAAATGTCCGTGCCCGCGTGGGGCACGCCGAGAATGACCGGGCCGTCGCCCGCCTGTACCGCCACCTGAATCACAAGGCGGTCTCCAGCGTCGGAAAGAGGTCCGGGCCCGCGCTTTCGATGACCGCGC
>JAUVQB010000355.1 GCA_030598385.1 Alphaproteobacteria bacterium
GGGTCGAGAACTGCTGGCGCACCCCGCCCCAGGAGCGCGTGGTGGCGCAGTCGGCGTAGCTGGGGTCGCGCTCGATCACCAGGACCGAGCCATGGAAGGCGGCGTCGCCGGTGAGGAAATAGGCGATGGCGCTGCCCATCACCCCGCCGCCGACAATCACAACGTCCGCCAAGTGCTCCGGGGCGGCCGAGGGCGCCATGGGCTCAGCCGGCCTCTTCGCCGATCGGCAGCCGGAGGCGGGGCCCGACCAGGGTGAAGCCGTTCGCCAGGTAGAAGTCCGTCGTGCGCTGCCAGCGCGGCTGCGCCGGGGCGCCGACCTCGAGGCGGGTCCAGCCGGCTTTTCTCGCGTAGTCGACCGCCGCCTCGATCAAATGGCGCCCGAGGCCGGCCGAGCGGTCGTCGGGCCCGACGTAGAGTTCGCAGATCTCGCCGAAGCGGCCGCCGGCATAGATGGCGGCGCATTGGTTGAGGGTGACCACTCCGGCCGGCCGGTCGTCGACCAGGAGTATGAGGGCCGCCACGTCGCCGGCGGCGAGCAGAGTGCGGGTGGTCTCCAGCAGCGCCCGCGTTTCCACCTCGTCGCCCAACTCCGCCAACAGCCGCGAGACCAGAACCGCGACCAGCGGGGCCTCGTCCACATGGGCGTGGCGGATCTGGATGTCCATCGGAAGTCCTCTACCTGCCGGCATCACGTCACGGCATCACGTCACTGCCCGGGGATCAAGCGCATCCTGCAGGCCGTCGCCGAGGAAATTGAAGGCGATCACCGTGACGAAGATCAAGGCGCCCGGCCAGACGGCGAGCGCCGGGGCGGTCCAGATCAGCTCCTGGGCGCCGGTCAGCATATTGCCCCAGCTCGGGATCGGCGGCTGGATGCCGAGGCCGAGAAAGCTCAGCACCGATTCCAGCAGGATGACGTTGCCGACCGAAAGGGTGGTCGCGACGATGATGGGCGAGACCACGTTGGGCAGGATATGCACCAGCATGACCCGCGGCGCGCCGGCGCCGAGCGCCTCGGCGGCGCGTACGAACTCCCGCGTGCGCATGGAAAGGGTGGCGCCCCGCACCAGGCGCGCCACGGTGGTCCAGCCGACCAGGGCGATCAGAATGACGATGCGGTAGAGGCTCACGTTCTCCGAGGTGGCGAGGCCCTCCGGCAGGCCGAGCTTGGTGAGGTCGACGGCCACCAGGACGATCAAGAGCGGCAGCAGGGGCAGCGCGATCACGGAATCGGCAAGCCGCATCAAGAGCGCGTCCAGGGTGCCGCCGTAGTAGCCGGCGAGCAGGCCCAGGGCCGTGCCGATCACGGCCGCGCCGAGTGCCGCCGCCAGGCCGACGGCCAGCGAGATCCGGCCGCCGTAGAGCAGGCGCAGCAGCAGATCCCGCCCCAGCTCGTCGGTGCCCAGAGGGTGGGCTGCCGAGGGCGGGGCGAGGAGGGCGAACAGGTCGACCCGGTTGGCGTCGAGGCCGAGCGCCGCCTCTATGAGGGGCGCGGCGAGGGTGATTGCGGCCATGAGCACCAGCACCAAGAGGCTCGCCAGGGCCAAGCGGTGACGCAGGAAACGGCGCCACAGCAGCAGGCGCACCGACTGGGGCGGGCCTTGGGCGTAGGCCGCCTCGGCGGCGAGCTGCAGGTCCGGTTCACTGCTCATGTCCGAGGGCTCATTTGTAAGACACCCGCGGATCGAGCCAGGCGTAGCAGAGGTCCGCCAGCAGGTTCGCGAGCAGCGTCGTCAGGGTGGCGAACAGGAGGCCGACCAGCGCGAGATTGAAGTCGTTGCCGAGGATGGCGTCGTAGATGGTCTTGCCCATGCCGAGCCAGCCGAACATGGTCTCGGTGATGAGCGCGCCGGAGAAGAGGGTGCCGAAGTTGAGCGCCAGGATGGTGACCACCGGGATCATGGCGTTCCTGAGCGCGTGGCCCAGCACGACACGGGCGCGACTCACGCCCTTGGCCCGGGCGGTGCGCACGTAATCCTGGCGCAGCGCCTCCATGACCGCGGCGCGCAGGAAACGGATCAAGCCGCCCACCGTCGCCAGCGTCAGGGTCGCGACCGGCAGCACCAGGTAGGACATGCGGGACCAGAGGCCGTCGGCCTCTTCGCCCATGCCGCCGGCGGGCAGCCAGCCGAGAATCACCGCGAAGAGGATGATCAACAGGATGGCGAGCCAAAAGGGCGGGATCGAGATGCCGGCGAAGGCGCCCAGGTTGATGGCGTGGTCGAGGCCCGAACGCGGCCGGACGGCGGCCAGCAGGCCGAGCGGGAAGGCGAGCGCCAACGCGAGGGCGAAGCTGATGCCCATCAGCAGCACGGTGTTGCCGAGCCGCGGCCAGATGACCTCCAGCACCGGCCGGGCGAACAGGCGGGAGTAGCCGAGGTCGCCCGAGAGCGCCGCCGTCAGCCAGGCCCAATAGCGCGCGACGATGGGCTGGTCGAGGCCGTGCAGCTTGCGCAGACGCTCGGCGTCCGCCGGGGTCAGGTCCGGATTGGCGCTGATCATGATGTCGATCGGATCGCCGGGCATGAGGCCGATCAGCCCATAGATCAGGAACGACATGAGCAGCAGGA
>JAUVQB010000237.1 GCA_030598385.1 Alphaproteobacteria bacterium
CTAAGCGTCCTGCTCCATATCCGCCAGCAGGGTCGCGTTGCCGCCCGAAGCGGTCGTGTCCACGGATATGACACGCTCGGTGACGAAGCGTTCGGCCTCGCCCAAATCCTCGATCAAGGCCAGGCGCGGGCCGGGACGGTCGGCGAGGATGACCCGTAGGCGCGCAACCGCCTCGCCATCGCCACGCACCGCGACGGCCGAGAGTTCCGGCAGAAGGGCCAAGGTCTCAGCCGCTCCCCCGGCCGAATGGATCAAGCCGCGCGGGATGCCGGCCCGTTTGCAGGCCGCAAATATCTGTTCCACCGCGCGACCTTGGCCGTCCTCGGCCAGCAGCACCGCATTTCCGAGCGCCATAGCCAGGGCGGCCTGAACGGCCAGGACGGTGCCGCCGTCTTGATTGATGTCTTGATTGCCAGCGTTGCCGCCGCCGAGGCACAGCACGATGCCCCGCCCGTGCAGCAACAGGAGGTTCTGCTCGCCGGTCGGGCCCTTCAGTTCCCTGGAGGTCGGGCCGAGGGCCTCCACTTTCCGCAAGGCGTCCTCGACCGCCGCGACCATCTCCGGCGGCAGCGCCCGAGCCACGGCCACGAGCTTCTCCAAGCGGTTGGAGCGCACGTCCCAGGCGAGCTGAGCCAAGCGGGCGCGCCCGGCCCAAGACTGCACGCCTGGATCGGAGGGCACGCCCAGCAGCGAGTCCGATTCCTTCGGAACCGACACCTGGTGTCCGGCGGAATCGCGCGGTTTCGTGAACCTCCGCAGGTAATGGGGGCCGCCGGCCTTCGGCCCGGTGCCCGACAGGCCTTCGCCCCCGAAGGGCTGGACGCCGACCACGGCGCCGATCTGGTTGCGGTTGACATAGATGTTGCCGACGCGCGCGCGTGCGCAGATGCGGTCGACCCGTTCGCCGACCCGGCTGTGGATACCCAGGGTGAGCCCGTAGCCGCTGGCGTTGATCCGGTCCACGACATCGTCCAGATCCTTGGACGCGAACCGGCAGACATGGAGGATCGGCCCGAAGATCTCCCGTTCAAGTTCCTCGAAGGCTTCGAGCCGGTAGGCGGCGGGGCTGACATAAATGCCCCTGGCCGCCGCGTCGGGCAGCGGCACCTGGAAGAGGCGCCGGCCCTTGGCGTCGAGGGCCTCGCAGTGGGCCGCGATGACGGCTCGCGCTTCCTCGTCGATCACCGGCCCCACGTCGGTGGCCGGGTCCCAGGTCTGCCCGATTCGCAGCTCATGGGCGGCACCTTCCAGCATCTCCAGGAGCGGGCTCTCGATCTCCTCTTGGACCAGCAGGACGCGTAGCGCCGAACAGCGCTGGCCCGCGCTCTGAAAGGCCGAGGCGACGATGTCCCGAACCGCTTGCTCGGGCAGCGCCGTCGAATCGACGATCATGGCGTTGAGCCCGCCGGTTTCGGCGATCAATGGCGCATCGGGCGCGGCATGGCGGGCCAAGGCCCGATCGATCAACAAGGCTGTCTCGGTGGAGCCGGTAAAGCAGACGCCTTTCACCCGCGGGTCCGACGTCAAGGCCCCGCCGACCGTGGCGCCGTCGCCGGGCAGCAGCAGCAGCACGTCCGCGGGCACGCCGGCCTCGTGCATCAGCGCCACCGCCCGGGCCGCCATCAAGGGCGTCTGCTCGGCCGGCTTCGACAAGACGGCGTTGCCGGCCGCCAAGGCGGCTGCGATCTGGCCGGTGAAGATGGCGAGCGGGAAGTTCCAGGGCGAGATGCAGACAAAGGGGCCGAGCCCGACGCGCCCGCCACGCCCGTCGTCGGCCAGGAGGCGGCGGGCCTCGGTCGCATAATAGCGGCAGAAATCGACGGCCTCGCGCACCTCGAGGACGCCGTCGAGTCGCGTCTTGCCGGCCTCGCGCGAAGCAATCGCGATCAGTTCGGCCATGTGCTCTTCGTAGAGATCGGCGACCCGCTCCAGGATCCGGGCGCGCTCCTCGGCCGGGCGGTCCCGCCAGGCGGGAAAGGCCCGCTCGGCGCGCGCCAGGGCGTCGTCCACCAACGCCCCGTCGGCCTCGACCACCTCGCCGACCAGGTCCTGCCGGTCGACTGGGCTGGTGGCGGCCCTCGGAGTGCGGCCTTCGCTGCCGAGCGTCGGCGCGGCGGACCAGCGGACGTGGCGGAACGGCGCCATCGCGCGATCGAGCTCACCCGCCATCACCGGGTTGTTGAGATTGACGCCCTTGGAGTTCCGTCGGCTCGCGCCGTACAGCCCGGGCGGCAGAACGATGCGCGGACTGGCCGGGTCATCGAGCCCCGATATCGCCTGAACCGGGTCGCCGACAATGTCGGCGGCGGGCACCGAGTCGTTCAGCAGTTGGTGGACGAAGGACGAGTTGGCGCCGTTCTCCAACAAGCGGCGGACCAGGTAGGCCAGCAGATCCTTGTGTACGCCGACAGGGGCGTAGATGCGGCAATTGCGGCCGCTTTTCTTGCGCAGCAGGTCGTGCATCGCCTCGCCCATGCCATGCAGCCTCTGGAACTCGAAGCCGTCGAAATCGCCGGCCATCTCCAGGATGGCGCAGGTCGTGTGGGCGTTGTGGGTGGCGAACTGGGGATAGATCCTGTCCGTTTGGTTTAACAGTTGCTGCGCACATCGCAGGTAGGAGACGTCGGTGGAGGCCTTGCGGGTGAAGACGGGATAGTTCTCGAGGCCCAGCACCTGAGCGTTCTTGATCTCCTGGTCCCAATAAGCGCCCTTCACGAGACGCACCGTGATGCGGCGGTCGAGCTCGCCGGCCAGCCCATAGAGCCAGTCCAGAACCGCCGGCGCCTGCTTGGCATAGGCTTGCACGACCACGCCGAAGCCGTCCCAACCGGCCAGATCGGGATTGCGCAGCACCGCCTCGATCACGTCGGCCGAAAGCTCCAGGCGGTCGGCTTCCTCGGCGTCGATGGTCAAGCAGATCCTGGCCGAGCGGGCATGTTCCGCAAGGGCGGAGATTCGAGGCACGAGCTCCTCCAGGACATACTTTCGCTGGACGAACTCGTAGCGCGGGTGGAGCGCCGAAAGCTTCACCGAGATCCCCGGGTTCTCGATCGCGTCGTCATGCTCCGCCCTGTCGGCTATGGCCGAGATCGCCGCGGAATAGGACAGAAAATAGCGCCGGGCATCGGCCCCGGTGCGCGCCGCCTCGCCGAGCATGTCGTAGGAGTAGCGATAGCCCTTCTCCTCCATGCCTTCGGCGCGCTTGAGGGCGTCCGCGATACTGGAGCCGAGCACGAATTGCCGTCCCAGTATCTTCATCGCCTGTTCGATGGCGACCCGCACCACCGGCTCGCCGAGCCGCCGCACGGCCTGGGCCATGAAGCCGGTCAGCTCCCGCTCGTCCATGCCGGCGTCCCGCAATACCTGACCGGTCAACATCAGCGCCCAGGTCGAGGCATTGACCAGAAAGGAATCGTTTTCGCCCAGGTGGCTGCGCCAGTTGGAGGAGCCGATTTTGTCCCGGATCAAGGCATCGACGGTCGGCGCGTCCGGGGTGCGCAAGTAGGCCTCGGCGAGGCACATGAGCGCGACGCCCTCTTCCGTCGA